>SLHU01000286.1 GCA_007135995.1 Clostridiales bacterium
CAAGCGCGATTCTGACGAGCTGGCTGACATGATCATCCTGAAGTGAATAATAGGCGTTCTTGCCATCGCGCCGGTATCTTACCAGCCTTGCCTGCCGCAGCACACGAAGCTGGTGTGACACGGCTGATTGGCTGATACCCGTCAGTTCGGCCAGATCGCATACGCATAGTTCCGCGGCAAGTAAAGCAATAATGATTTTCATCCGGGACGGATCAGACATTATCTTAAACAATGCGCTTGTATCAAGCAGCATCTCTTCATCAGGCATTGATTGTCTGGCCTTTCTGATCTGGCTGGGATGAGTGGCTTTTTGGGTGCATTTTCCATTCACTGTCATCGATCTGTCCTCCGCTGCATTTGCTGCATGTAACTACATATGATCATCTGTTCATATGTTAACATATGTTTTATTCTGACACAAGACAGTGCAGAAAAAAACTTACAGATTACCGCGAAGCAAGTGAATCAAACTCACCTGTCACGAGGTAAAAAATAGATAAAAAAGCACTTTTATGTTATATTATATGCGGTATATTTTTATGATTCATGTGAGGGTATGCTATCTTCATATCAGGAGGTAAGCCTTGTGTTCAAACTCGATTATTTTTCTGGCGGGGTGTACCCGAATCCAAATAAGAACACATTATTTTATCCGACCAAAAGACTGAATCAGTTCCCGGTTGTTCGGATTCCGATGAGTATGCACATAGGTCCCCCCTGCAGCTGTATTGTAAAAAAAGGCGATCAGGTTCTGGTGGGCCAGATGATTGGTGAGCCGACAAAAGAACCTTCAGTGCCTGTCCATTCCAGTGTGTCAGGCACTGTTCGGTCAGTCCATAAGGAAGTCGCAAGCTCCGGACGATCCGTCGTGGTTGCAGAGATTGAATCAGACGGCCATTTTACTTTTCATCCGGATGTTAAGCCGCCTGTCATTCATAACAGAAATGAATTTATCCGTGCGCTTCGTGATTCCGGCCTGGTTGGACTTGGCGGACTCGGATATCCGACGTATGCTAAACTGCAGCCGAAGGAGGGCCGGAAGTTTGATACCCTTGTCGTCAATGCGGCTGACAGCGAACCTTATATAACGGCTGATTTCAGACAGTGTGTTGACCATCCGGATGAGATCATTGACGGGATCAGAGCGGTTATGCGCTATCTTGATATTCCGGTCGCGCGTATTGGTGTTGAGAAAAATAAACCTCAGGCAGCCGACGTGCTTTTGTATGAACTGGAAAAAGTTAAGCATACAGCAGGTGCGCATACCAGCATTTACCTTGACAGATTACCGCTGATCTATCCGCAGGGCGCTGAGAAAATGCTTGTCTATTCACTGACCGGCAGAAAAATTCCCAGCGGCGGCGAGTCTGGTGATGTCAATGTCCTTGTTTTGAATGTCAGCACGGTGCGATTTATCTCAAAGTACCTGAAAACAGGTATTCCGCTGATTCGCAGAAGACTGACGCTTGACGGCAGTGCGCTTCGTACGCCCTGCAACGTAAATGTACCAATTGGTGCTCCCATACCCGATGTGATCAGCGCGGCGGGCGGCATTCTTGATGAAGAAAAGGACAGTGTCAAAATCATTCTTGGCGGATCGATGATGGGTGTCGCGCTTGACCGGGCGGACGCCTCAGTAATTAAGTATTATCGGGCACTTCTTGTTTTCGGCAAAAAAGAGGCTGAGGTTCCCCCTGAAGCAGTCTGCATACGATGCGCCAGATGTCTCAAAGCCTGTCCGATGAAACTGGTTCCTGCCACACTTGATAAAATGGCTCGTCATAAGGACATTGAAGGACTGGAGCAATACCATGTTCGTGACTGTATAGAATGCGGTTGCTGTGCGTACGTTTGCCCTGCCAAAAGATATCTTGTCCAGAGTATCAGAAACGGCAAGACCCATATTAAACAGGCCAGGATCAAGGAGGAAACGCGTCAATGAATCTGAAAGTATCTGCTTCACCTCATATTCGCGATAAAGCTGATACCCCCAGGCTGATGCGGGATGTGATCATCGCGCTGGTACCGGCCTTGCTTGTTTCCGTATATATGTTTGGCTATCGCGCCTTATTAATTATTTCTGTGACTGTCAGCTCTGCCATTGTCTTTGAGTTCGCATGCCGCAAAATCATGAAAAGAAATCAATCTATATCTGATTTGAGCGCCGTTATAACCGGTCTGCTGCTCGCCTTCAGCCTGCCTCCCGAAATACCGCTCTGGATGCCGGTTATCGGTTCATTTACAGCGATTGTGGCTGCGAAACAGCTTTTCGGCGGTCTGGGTCAGAATATTGTTAATCCGGCGCTGGCCGGCCGCATTGTCCTGAGCATCTCATATCCAGCTGAAATGGCAAGCTGGAGTCTGCCTTCAGGCAGACCCTCGTCTGCTTTCAGTTTTTCACCTGTCTTCGAAACTGACATGATCACCCGGGCAACCCCCCTTCAGATGCTTTATGCGGGAGAGGGGCAGATGACCGTAGGAATGCCTGATTATCTTGATTTATTAATTGGAAAGCATGCAGGCAGCCTGGGTGAAATATCCATAGCCGCGCTCCTGATTGGCGTGATCTACCTGTTGGCCAGAAAAGTCATTTCCCTGTGGACGCCTCTTTCCTTTATCGCGGTTGTCATGATCTTCGCAGCGTTGTCTGGTCATAATCCTATCTATCACTTATTGTCCGGCGGACTTGTCATCGCTGCCTTCTTCTTCGCTACAGATTACACAACCACCCCTTTAACCAGGTCCGGCAAGGTGCTTTTTGGTATCGGCTGCGGCCTCATCGCAGCGCTGATCAGAATTTTTGGCAGCCAGCCAGAGGGTGTATCCTACGCTATTGTATTCATGAATATTTTGACACCACATATTGAAAGGATAACGATTCCTTTACCTTTCGGAGGTGGACGCAAATGAAAAAAGAAAGTCTTGTCATGCCTGCTGTTGTCCTGTGTCTGATAGGGATAGTCATAACAGGCATGCTGGCAATGACGCATCATTTCACCAGGGACATCATCGAGGGGCAGGCAGGTGAGCAGCAGGCATCCAACAGGCTGCAGATCTTTCCTGACGCCGTGGTTTTTGTTGAAATCGAGCTGGATACACTAGACTTGACCGTTGAAAATGTCAGAAGTGTTTTCATTGCGGCAGATGAACAGGATGAACTGCTGGGCGTCCTGGTGGTCGCGCACGCGGCCGGTTATTCTGGAGAAGTGCCGGTCATGGTCGGTATCAGGCCTGACGGCATCATCGCAGCTGCACGGGTGCTGCCCAACAGTGAGACACCTAATCTGGGCACACAGATTGAAGAACCTGAATTTATTGATCAGTTTCAGGAGCTTGATCTTGCCAGCCGGTTCACTCTGCGCGCACCTGAATCCGGAGAACATCGCATCGACACAGTAACAGCAGCTACGGAATCATCGAGGGCTGTTGTTAACGCTGTCAATACCGTTGCAGAAGCCTATGCGGAAATTGATGTTGAGGCTATTTTTTCAGATATTGATCTTGATGCTGCCGATATGGAGGTTGAATAAGAATGGCTAGTCAGAAAGAGCGGCCAAAGAATAAGCCACCCCTTTTAAATGAAATAACCAAGGGCGTTTTGCGAGAAAATCCGGTATTCCGGCTGCTGCTTGGCATCTGCCCGGCGCTTGCCGTGACCACCAGTGTTGAGAACAGCCTCGGGATGGGTATTGCATCCACGTTTGTGCTTCTCAGTGCGAATCTGGTTGTTTCTCTGTTGAGGAATATCATTCCATCAAAAGTTCGCATACCGGCATTCATTATTATTATATCGGGGTTTGTAACCGTTGTTCATATGGTTATCCAGGCATTTTTTCCTGACCTTAATGAATCGCTGGGCATATACATTCCTCTGATCACAGTTAATTGCATCATTCTCGGCCGTGCGGAGATATTTGCCAGCAAGCGGCCGCCCTTCCCTTCAGTTCTTGATGGCCTTGGCATGGGAATAGGCTACACAGTCGCGCTGGTCTCAATCGGACTTGTCCGCGAGGTGCTGGGCAGCGGCGCTATTCTGGGTTTTCAGTTTATTTCAGCTGATGCCTATATCAGACCTTTGATGATTATGATTCTGCCGCCCGGAGGCTTCTTTGTGTTCGGCATACTGGTTGCTTTCGCCCAGAAACTCAGTGAACGCATAGAAAACGGCAGCAGCACGGGGGATACTGATTTATGTGCCGGCGCTGTGAATGACCGGAGTGCCTGTGTGATATGCGGCGGCTGCAGTCTGGGCGACCGGGCAAAAACAACACCCATGGATCCTGAACAGGCAAAACATCATAAGCGAGGTGATTCAGAATGAGAGAGTTCCTGATCATTTTATTCAGCGCGATCCTGGTTAATAATTTTGTTCTGACACGTTTTTTGGGGTTATGCCCGTTCCTGGGAGTCTCTAAGAATATCAAGACAGCCCTGGGCATGAGCTACGCGGTTATTTTTGTTATGATTATTTCAACCGCCATTACCTGGCCACTGTTCAACTACATTTTATACCCCCGGGACCTTGCCTATATGCAGACGGTTATCTTTATTCTGGTTATTGCTTCTCTGGTTCAGATTACCGAAATGTTTCTAAAAAAGCTCATTCCGCCGCTTTATTCTTCTCTCGGCATCTTCCTGCCCCTGATTACCACGAACTGCGCTATACTTGGCTTGACGATTCTGAATATTGATGAAGGCTATTCATTTGTTGAGTCGATGATCCACGCAGTCGGTGCCGGAATCGGTTTTATGCTGGCACTGGTCCTTTTTTCAGGGATCAGAACCAAGCTTGAGCATTCAGAGGTTCCGCGAATGATGCAAGGACTGCCCATCGCGCTTGTTTCAGCTTCTCTGATCGCGATTGCGTTTTACGGTTTTAAGGATCTGATTGAACAGCTGTTTGGCTGATTTCTTTGTTGTGAGGAGCATAAAATGACTGACCTTATCTTTACAGTGTTATTTATTGAAGCATTCCTCCTGCCTGCCCTGATCGGCGGCGGCATTGCGCTGGGCATGGGTGTCATTATCATGATAGCAGCCCGTGTGTTTTTTGTACCAGTTGATGAAAAGATGAAGAATCTGGTTAATATTCTCCCGGGTATCAACTGCGGTGCATGCGGCTATAGCGGATGTGAGGAATATGCAAGCGCGCTGAATAGCGGCGAAACGCAGGACGCAGGAAAATGCCCGGTAGGCGGCGCAGATACAGCCAGCGAGCTGGCAGAATTTCTGGGACTCGAAAAACCTGATTTCACACCACAGGCAGCACATGTCTTTTGTCACGGCACCCTTTACCATACCAGCAAACGATTTGACTACTCTGGAACAGTCAGCTGCGAGGCCGCCCACGGACTTTTTTCAGGTCCTAATTCGTGTACATACGGATGCCTTGGTTTTGGCGACTGTGCCCAGGCATGCCCCTATGATGCCATTTATATGGCAGATGGTATCGCGCATATTGACAGCACCCGCTGTACAGCCTGCGGACTGTGTGTCAAAACCTGTCCGAAACTGCTGATCGAAATTATCCCCAAGCACCTGAACGCTTACACAGTAAAATGCAAAAACAAATGGCCTGGCGCGCAGACCAGAAAAAATTGTTCAATCGGCTGTATCGGCTGTCGAATGTGCTTCAAGACCTGTCGTTTTGAAGCAATTTCAATGGATGGCCCGCTTGCTGTTATCGACCAGGAAAAATGTACGCGCTGCGGTGAATGCCTGGATGTCTGTCCAACAGGTACCATTCATAACGGTCTGATGGTGGCACCTGACTCAGAGAATCATCCCAGATCAACAGGCCTTCATTTATGGGTTGATCCAAAGATCAGAAAAAAGCAGGCAGAAGCACAAAATAATACCTTTAAGCAGGATGAATAACTTGATTTTAAGCGTATTGTATGATAATATCTTTTGTGCGCGTTTAGCTACAAAACGCAAGGAGGTGTACGAAAATGGCGAAATGTGATGTTTGTCAGAAGGACATGTTCTTCGGCAGAAAAATCAGCATTACTCGTTCACAGATCTCGAGACGGGCATTGACTCGGCAAAAGGCTAATGTTCGTAATGTTAAGGTTATGGTGAACGGAACCCCCAAAACTATGCATGTCTGCACCAGGTGCCTCCGGTCCAACGCGGTCAAGAGAGCCTGATACCGCGTTGCCGACGTTTTGTCGCTTCTCGGATTACTTGCAGATTAAAAAAGACTGTCGTTTGATGGTCTTTTTTTTTGTCGTGTCAGGCGCTTCACATACCTGTCTGAAGCAGTAATCAGAAAACGCGGCGGACGCTGATCAGGCGATCAATCAGCAAGCTTTGATCGGCCTGTCCCAGATCGACAATACTGATTGATGAGTCGGATCGCCTTGCATAAAGCATTTCCGAACCGCCAATAAAGATGCCCATTGTATGGGGCAGACTTCCATCCTCGGCGTCAGCAAAAAACAGAAGGTCTCCTACGACAAGCACATCAAAATCCAGCTGATCTGCGGCAGACCCGGCCTCATTTTCAGCTGCTTCAGTTCCATTTGATCCGCCATTTTGGTCTTCATCATCAGCCGGCTGTTCATGACGCGCTTCAGATTCATCAAGATCCTCATCAGTCTGATGAGGCGTCTGTATCTCAGACTGGTTTTTCTGATATATAACGGTTCCGGCATGAAACTGATCTTCGAGCTGCCTGGGCAAATTTACGCCATTTACCAACCCCGCAACCCTGGCCACACCGTTAACGGTTGCGCCTCTCACTGTCAGGCCATTATTCAAAACAGTCACCCTGCTGAACTCAAGAACTGAATTAATGAAATAGCGTTCAGGATCTGCAGGGGCCTGTATCTCAGCATCTGTTTCAAGAATAATCATACCGTCTGTACTGACCCAGCCCTGGCTGCCATCAGGCAATGTGACTCTGAAGATGCTGTCACCCTGATAGTCAGCAAAAAGCACCGTGCCCATCATCACTTCGGCTAAAAGGGTGCCGCGGCTGGCATGTGACATCACCCGCTTGACAGTTGACGCGACGACAAGTTTGTAGTCGTAGAAGCCAGGTTCAACAGAAGTTCTGTCATCAACCAGATTTTCTGTTAAGGTGTACCCTTCAGTTCCGTCATCCAGTCTGATTTTTTTGTAGCCAAACATGTCCTGTTCCGGCAGGACAGTCACCGGTTCATTAAACAATATCTGCGTGATTCTGTTAGCCTTTAAATCGGGACGATCATATACATCGGCGACCGGCAGCCGGCAGACATACGTATTCAGATCATACACGGTTTGTATCACCGTCGGATCAGTCACTTCCTGCCTGTTGTCGGCAGCCTGTATTCTTGATATGGCTAAAGGCACAGCCCAGAAAACCAGAAACATAATCAGCAGAAAGGCAAGCAGCGGAATAATCCATCCGGGGCCTTGCCGCGACGGTTTTTCAAGATACGTTCCTTTTCTGTATATTTTCCAATAATGCTCAACTTGCCGCGGCGGTACGTAGCCTTGCTGATACCTGTTTCTGCCTTTACGATTTTCGCCTGAATTCCGACGAAACTTGGCCATATATTTATCCTCAGTTCTCTCTAATCTTTAGTTGTAATATGCGTCAGAGCATCGCGCTGATCTGCCTGTGTATGACAGATAACGCAAAATGCCTGTGCATATTCGTTTTCATGACTGATTGACAAAGCAATATCTGTTCCGCCGAGGTTAATGAAATAAGTCAAAGCTGCTCCTGTTAATCTGGGAACCGGCGCACCAGAATCGATTTTCTCAACCCATATATGTGTCCATTGAATACCTGATTGCCCGATGCCTGTCCCGAGTGCTTTGGCAATGGCTTCTTTTGCTGCGAAGCGGGCTGCCAGTGAAGCTGCGGCACGGTCAGACAAGACGCCGTCAGGCATACAGTCTTCAATTTCTTTTTCTGTCCAGATCCGCCTGAGAAAGGGTTCACCCAGTCTGCTGCAGGCCTTCTTTATTCTTTGAACCCGGATCAGATCTGTCCCGCATTTAATCATGACGACCTGACTCCTTCATTGATTATTAGTTTAAATGTTTCTCTTTTAATGTACTATAATGTTAGTAGACAAGCAAATGATTCAGGAGGCAGCTATGCTATATCCATTAACGTTTAAACCAGTTTATAAAGATTATCTGTGGGGCGGCCGCGGACTGACCCGACTCGGCAAAATTTTGCCTCAGGACAAAACAGTTGCTGAGAGCTGGGAGATATCGGCACATCAGAATGGTTTGTCGGTAGTCAGAGAAGGTCCGCTTGCCGGGCGTTCTTTGCAGGATCTGGCAGACTTATACGGCGATGAACTGACAGGGACGCTGCCGTCTGTCAGCCGGAAAAGCAGTTTTCCTCTTCTTGTTAAACTGATTGATGCGCGTGACCGCTTATCGGTACAGGTGCATCCGGATGACAGCTACGCCTTAAAGCATGAAAAAGGTGATTCAGGTAAAAACGAAATGTGGTATGTCGTCCATGCGGAACCAGGTGCAAAACTGATTGCAGGGGTTAAGCCGGGCACTACAAAGGAAGGCTTTGCCCGGGCGATCACACAAGGTGAATGCCTGAAACATTTAAATCAGATACCCGTGAAAGCCGGAGATGTCATTAATATTCCGGCCGGCCTGGTGCATGCGATAGGAGAAGGCCTGATCATCTATGAGGTACAGCAGAACTCAGACACAACATACCGCCTCTACGATTACGGACGCACAGGCACAGACGGCAATAAACGCGAACTGCATATCAGGCAGGCGCTTGATGTGATTAATTTTCATGCTGACCATAAAACGGCATTTGTTCCGGGCATAACGATCAGGCAAAGTGACGACAGCACCTATATCAGACGTGTCCTGGTCATTAATCAGTATATTAAGTCAGAGCACTGGCAGATTAACGGC
>SLHU01000251.1 GCA_007135995.1 Clostridiales bacterium
ATTTATAATAGTTATGACGCGTCCGCACACTGCTGTGTGTCCGCTGCCATAAGACAAATCCTTAGGCTCTTAGCATCTAATCTGAACGGCCGCTCAGATATACTTCACTTTCAGTTCGGCAAAATTGAGACTGCCATGCAGCTCCACTAGCGTTCTGACATCAACAGGCAAGTCGTCTTTTTCTTTGACTGAAGCAGCAAATGCATTAACATGGTTAATAATTTTCCAGTCTCTGGGCATCGACAGGACAACATCGGAGAAATTGGCACTGATATTAATGATCAGTCCTTCTTCACTGATTTTACACTGGTCAAAATAAACCTTTACCGATCCGAAGTTACTGCCGACATTGACGCGCTTCAGGTTTGAAGCATGTATGTATTTTGTCTGTTCGCCAAAGCTGGTTTCAATCGACGCGAATTCGTCTTCATTCAGAATATTTTCTGATCTGATCCATTCTTTATTCTTCTTTACATTCACATGATAATTCGGCTTTCTTCTGAAAAGCGTTGACAAGCCAATGCTGAGAATGGCAACAGATACAATCAGCAGCCACAAATTCAAGTCTTCCAGGCCCAGTTGATCCTGCCATATGTAGACGATAAAAGCGACGGGCACGAGTGACAGGAAAAACCTGAAACGGATGAAACTGACAATGGCAAGGCTCAGAAGCAAGATGCTGCAAATAATTCTGACCAGTTCATATTCCTGTCCTATGCCCAGTGACCATAAAAGCAGCGCGAGACCACCGCCAAGAAAAAACAGACCCCATAAAATATTACTCGTTTTCATACAAATACCTCTCATTCATTCTGCGAAACAGTTCATTGCTGTACATCCTTGAACAATATACTTCTTTGTGAGAATTGCGAAATGAAATATGGCTGACGCGCGTCAGGCTTTTCTGGATAGAGAAGATATGCAAAATACTGGTAATAGCCGATTTTGACACTCTGGCAAAGTATCCGGGAAGCATCGCTTCAAGCTCATAAAGACGCAGCTTCACTTCATATGCCTGATCGGCTGTATGCGCATAAACCCTGTCATCATCTGTTTCAAAAAATAAGATCTCCTTGAGATTCAGGTAAAACTGCTCTTCTCCTTTAAAGAAAGAAAAAGATTGCTGCTGCTGATCCAGTTGTCTGACCAATCTCAGGACAGACTCAATTCTTGGTGTTATCTGATGACAGTATATGACCAGTTCTTCTGCATGCTCCTCTCCGGTAATTTCAATTCGCGAACGCATGTTTAACCTCACAAGTCTATTATAGGGCTGCCATTTAACAAATAAAGATGTTTTCGCCAAGTGGGCGATAATGGGCGGTATGTGGTCAGCAAACCGCCGTGAACTGTTTTGGCGAAAAGGTGCAATCAGTGCCTCCGCCCGGAGCAAAACACTTGAAGAGGTGCAATCTTGTTACTTACAATGAAAACGAACCGGATAAAGATGTCGTTTGTGAAAGTTCCGCACTTCTCGCATCCGGCTGACAGCTTCCGACAAAGACAGTATACTGTCCCGGCACTAAATGTCTGATGCCGTCAGCTGCTACTTGCCACAGATGCTTTATTTTAAGCTCAAAAGAAAAATCTGCTGTTTCGCCAGGTTTCAGCAGCACTGTCTGAACACCGCGAAGCTGATGATGAGGCTGATCAGAAGCATCGGGTGCATGATCTGCTTTAAGATAAAGCTGGACAACTTCCCGGCCTTCTGCCTTACCCGTGTTTTTTACCTGGCCGCTGACAATCGCAAGCACATCATTTCGTTTGTCTGCAGGGCTTTTGGACATGCTGCTGATTGTTTTTATCTGCAGTCCGCTGTAGTCAAAAGAGGTATAGCTAAGACCATAGCCGAAGGGGTAGAGAGGTTTTTGTGTCATATAGCGATATGTACGGTTTTTCATGGCATAATCTGAAAAATCAGGAAGCTCCTCACTCGTCCGATAAAAAGTCACCGGCAGACGACCGCTGGGTGAATAATCACCAAAAATCAGCTGAGCGACTGCTCTGCCGCCCTGGCCGCCGGGATACCAGGCCTGAATCACTGCATTGGCTTTTTCTTCGGCCATGCCTATCGAAAGTGCGCTGCCAGCCATAACAACTACAATCACAGGCTTGCAGCGTTCGAGGACTTTCTCCAGAAGCTGCTGCTGCAGACCAGGCAAATTGAGATCGGGTTTGTCTCCGGATGAAAACTCATTGCCTGTATCGCCTTCTTCGCCCTCAAGCGTGGCATCAAGGCCCAGGCATATCACAGCGGCATCTGCCTCGTCAACGCAGGACAGTGCTTCTGCAAGACGGTCACCTTTCTGACTGAGACCTGTCATGGATGTTTTGTATAAGTGGCAACCTTCCGCATATAGAATCCTTGTGTCTGGCATGACGGTTTCTGCCAGTCCGCCAAGCGGTGTGCAGGGATCATTCGGTGTCCCGTTATAGTTGCCCAGCAATGCGTCGCGGCTATCAGCGTTAGGGCCTATGACAGCGAGTGTTTTGATGGCCTGGCGATCAAGGGGTAAAAGCCCGTCATTTTTCAGCAGGACAAGACTTCGCCTTGCTGTTTCCAGGTTCGCTTCGCGATGTTCAGGACAATCTACGACTTTGTAGGGAATCTTGTTATAGGGTGAATCACTGGATTCACCTAGCAGTCCAAGCCGATATCGGGCAGTCATTAACCGGATCAGTGCCTGATCCAGATCCTTTTCTTCAATCAGCCCTTCATCAAATGCGCTCATTAGGGTCAGGTATGCGTTGCCGCAGTTCAGATCGCAGCCGCGCTTCACTGCCAGCGCGGCAGACTCATGGAGTGTGCGGGTCAGGCCATGTCCTTCGTTTATATCCTTAATCGCCCAGCAGTCACTTGTTACGTGACCGTCAAACTGCCACTGTTTACGCAGAACATCTTCAAGCAGATACGCATGGGCACAGCAGGCTTCATCATTTGTCCTGTTATAGGCCCCCATCACGGCTTCGACTTTTGCTTCAACCACGCACTCTTCAAATGCGTACAGATAGGTTTCCCACAAATCCTTGTCACTCACCTCAGCGTTGAAAGAGTGCCGCAGTCCTTCAGGACCGGAATGAACAGCGTAATGCTTGGCGCAGGCCGCAGCTTTTAAGTAGCGTTCGTCACTGCCCTGAATACCCTCTATAAAGGCTTTCCCGCATTCTGCGGTTAAAAAAGGATCTTCGCCGTATGTTTCATGGCCGCGCCCCCAGCGCGGATCGCGGAAAATGTTGATGTTCGGTGACCAGAACGTGAGTCCTTTATAGATGTCACGATCACCGCGGCGGCTGGCGGCCTCATATTTTGCCCGGCCCTCAGTTGAGATGATATCGGCAACCTGCTTAATCCAGTCAGGATCAAAAGTAGCCGCCAGGCCGATCGCCTGCGGAAAGACCGTGGCCACACCGGCTCTGGCCACGCCGTGCAGTGCTTCATTCCACCAGTTGTACGCGGGAATTCCCAGACGCGAAACTTCAGAAGCTCCGTGAACCATCTGAAGTATTTTCTCTTCCAGACTCAGCTGGCTGACGGTATCTTTAGCTTTTTGCTTATATTGCCGGTCTGTTTCTTGCTTAATTGAACCGCTTGGCATATGAACACCTCCAGAGTATTTTCATGTTTAATCTTGCTGTATCAATGATTTTGACTGTTTTAAAAAGTCCAGTATTCTCTTCTATCGTATCACAGCAGGCTCGGAATCTGAATTAAATATTGTCTGCGTCAGCACTTGCATGATGCAGCGAATCAGGCCCGGGGCCCCGTTTTTTACTTATAACGCGCACTGATATGCATTCAGATGACAGGGTTTTCAAGATGTGTCAATGAAAAGACTGTGTTTGATCAGTCAGCTTCATGTTAGTATGTCAGTCTGGACCGGCGGGCGTTTCCTGATTGCCGCCGCTCATTTTAACTGCCAGCTGATAAGCCGCGGCAAGGCTTTTGGCTGACGCAAGGCTCTTGTAGGCGATGTCGAAAGCCGTTCCATGGTCAACAGATGTGCGAATCACTTTCAGTCCAAGTGTGACATTCACACCGCCTTCAAAGTCCAGAAGTTTCATAGGGATATGCCCCTGGTCATGGTACATGCAGATGACCGCGTCAAACTGGCCCTGGACTGCCTTCAGAAAAACAGTGTCCGGTGCGATGGGGCCTTTGCAGTCTATGCCCTTTTCACATGCCTGTTTAACTGCAGGCAGAATCTCTTTTAGTTCTTCATCTCCGAAAGCGCCCCCTTCGCCGGCATGCGGGTTCAGGCCGGCGACTGCCAGCCTGGGTGACGCGATATATTTTCTCAGTGCATGATATGTCAGTTCAATAACCTTGAGAATACGGGTTTCTTTGACTGCCTTCACCGCCATCTCCATGGAAACATGCGTGCTCACATGGGATACCGTCAGTTTGCTGCCTGTAAGCATCATGGTGTAGTCCTGCTGCTGGCAAAGTCCGGCGATCAGCTCAGTATGACCTGAAAAACCGGGAAGACTAAGGCGGGTAGCTTCCTTGTTCACAGGCAGTGTCACAATGGCTGCGATGTGTCCCTCTAGTGCCAGATGGACTGCTTTCCGGACATATTCACTGGCTGCGTATCCTGACAGACGATCAATCTGGCCCACTTTCAAATCAGATGCTTTCATCAGTTTCAGATCAAAGATGTTCAGATCATCCGGGTCATATGCATCAAGCTGGTGAATCGATCGCATTTTCACCTGATAACCAAGCATTTGATCACATGCCTTCATGATCTCATAATCGCCGAAAACGACGCAGGCGGGACTAAGCGCTCCTGCTTGCCAGGCTTTCAGAATCAGCTCAGGCCCTACACCTGAAGCATCTCCCATTGTGATGCCGATCAGTCCGTCATTGATTTTATTCATGACAATTACACTCCTGACATTATTGCGCTGCGCTTGTTTACGTAAGCTGCCTGCCGCCTGATAAAATGAGCGAATCCGCTGCGGGCTGATCTGCGTTCCTGCCGGATCAGTGGTTTATGCAAAGGTCAGTCACCGTGTCCTGCATTGCGGTTGAGGTATCAGATCACACTTCTGGCCGGTCTGCCGTGGCCATATAGGCCAGAATCTTTTCGATTACTTTGTCATCACCCAGACCGCCGGCCTTGGTTACCATCAGCCTGGCAGAAGTGCCGAACTGCAGGCAGGATGACACAACACCCGGTGAAATTTCGTCCAGAGGATGCAGGGCGCTTCCGCGAAGGGCGCTCATCAGCGCGTAAACAGTATCACCGCCAAAAACAATCAAGTTCAGATCAGGCATCTGAGCAGTCAGATTGGCAGCCAGCGTCCCTAAGCTGCCAGCCGTGTCGTCGGCGCGGATTGTTTCGTCAAGTTCCTCTCTTTTGCGAACCGTCTGAATCACATAGAGCCCTTCTTGCCTAAGTGTCTGCTTGATATCTGAAAGCTGTTTTCTGCCTGTAACGGATGACCAGTATGCCGGGTGCTTCTCTTTTCTTGACAGTACATGAAACGTGGCCTTTGGTTTTCCTTCAGCAAAAAGCTCCAACTGGCGTAAAGAAGACTGGTTCGCGCTGCCGCACAGCAGCAAAACAGCACCGTGGCTGCCCGCATGCTGCCTGAGGCGACCAGCAGTCTTTGACTGTTTCGTGTGCCCGGGCACCTTCATTCCCGGTTCACAGTCGCTCCTGCAGTCTTTAAAGCGATTCTGGTTTTCCCGCCCTTCCGTTTCCAGTGCAATCTCCTGCAGTCTTTTCGCCAGAAATTCGGCAAACCCCGCACAGCCGGCCGTCAGACGCAGCTTTTGACTGTTTTTCAGATAAAGGCTGATCGCTTCAAGGTCATCCCGGCTGGATGCGTTATAAAGATAAACCATGGTATTTTCCGATTGACAGGGTCCGGTTTGGCCGACTGCAGCTGTTTCATGATGAATAGTAACAGCACCTGTCAGATCAGCACCTGTCTGATTGGTGTGTGCTAAAGTCGCCAGCTTGACAGTGTTAAGTCCCTGCACAGCTAAAATTTCCGGGATATAAGAGGATGTCACCGGATTGAGAGGATCATTGGCATATGGTGACTGAGCAAGCTGTTTTCCGTCAACATATTGAACCCCTTTGATGGTCAGGCGGTTCATATCAGGATAGGCAGGCGTGAAATGCACTTGGTGCTGCCCTATTCCCAGCATCATCGCCTGCATTTCAGCACCTGTCTGACCACGCAGTGTTGAATCAGTTTTCTTGTAAAAATATGAAGTGCCCTGCGACAGCGCCAGCTTTGCCAGTTTCAACAGCCGGTTGAAAGCCTCAGCGCTTTCAAGATGCCTGCTTTCAGTATCAATGACAATAACATCAGATAAAGCTGCGGCCTGACTCTCTTTCAGGTCTGCGTATTCTGTCCATAAAAGAATGTCCGTTGAAAACCCGGCCTTTGTAAATTGTATGCCAGCGTCAAGCGCTCCGGTAAAATCATCAGCAAAAACAGCAAGCAGTGTCATGTGCCCCTCACAATCTGAAAGGAACCAGATGTCCGTCTGCCGTAAAGGCCGGTTGAGGTTCGTCCAGCAGCGTAATGCCCGGTGTGTCTTTTATCTGATGATAAACAGCCTGTGAAACATACAGTGTGCTCAGATGAAGTGTATCCAGGATGCGGATAACAAACGCGTCAGCAAGCTCAGTTTTGCCCCATGTGCGTACCGCGTACTCAAAGGCCTGAAGGTCTGTCTCCGCGACAATCGGCATTTTGCCTCGCTGTGTGAAAATGCTTGTCAGGATGTTTTCATAAGTCGCATTGAAGTTAATTTTTGACTGCAGTTTTTTTGTGATAAAATCTGCCAGTCCCATACCGGCAGCGTTGCCGTGCGCCGAATCCGAAAGGTCACTGACGATCAGTTTGTTGATATACGGTACAGCAGGTTCTTCCTCACCTTGTATCTGCATGCGGCCGATGATATTTGTATCCATGCCGGTTCCGCTGATATCCTTTCCGATTCGGTCGACTATCAGCGCGTCAAGTGTGTTGACGGGCAGGCGCGGCATGTTCTGGCGGCATATGTTTAACAGCTTGGGCTCTTCGTGTTCAATTTCAGCAGCCGGAATCGCTTTGATTATCATGGTTTGGTCATAGGCATCTTCAACAATGCCAATACCGAACATGATTTTGCTGGTCTTGATAATCTGCCTGGCGGCAAGAGGCACCAGATCGCGGAGGCCTGACGCGCCGTACTGGTGAATGGCTTTCGCCTGCGCATGTTTGCCAAGGCCGATCACTGACATTTTCATCAGTCCGCTCTCATATTCACCATGAAAATCAGTATGAACTTTTATTCTGTTGAGCAGGATAATCCCATCAGCCTCGTGAGCAAGCTGGTCCTGGTACAAGGGCAGAGGCAAATCACCGCGAGGCAGCGTGACAACATCCATAGAAGACTGAATCGGCACGCCTGTGTCCTGTTCAGTGATGCCATACCCGGCCAGCACTTCCTTCTGGCCTTCAGCAGTCGCACCGCCATGGCTGCCCATGGCCGGTATAATAAAGGGAAGGGCAGACATGTTTTTCAACTCGTCAGCCAGTGCTTTTACAATCCTGCTCAGATTCGCAATGCCGCGGCTGCCAACCGTTATGGCAATCCGCATACCGGGCCTGACATCAGAACCAACGCGCCTGATCTCATCTCTGACAGTCTGGTCAATATCAGGCAAAGGACTGCTGGGAAAGGATTGGTTAATTCTGTATAACTTCAGTTTATCCATATTTAAAATCATTCCTCTCGCTGTATTCAAGACTTAAAACAGTATAAAAGAATTGTTGTCCCTGACTTAATCTTAACAGATTGTCTGCTGTCGCAGAAGCGGGTGTTGAAACAGATGCATGCTAGAAGAACAGGCGGATCGATGCGATAAAAGTCATGGCAATCATCAGATAGCGAAACGTTCTTTCATTCATTTTACGGATCAGAAGAACACCGACTCTGATTCCCAGATAAACAAGCGGCGCCATCAGCGCAATCAGCAGCGCCAGCTGCCAGGTGATGCTTTGCCAGACAAATACCTGAATGGGCAGTTTAATAAGATTGATTATAAAGAAAAAGACGGCTGCCGTACCCAGATAGTTTTTTTTGTTCAGGCCGATCGCCAGCAGATAAACAGCAAAAATGGGACCTGCAGCGTTACCCACCATAGAGGAGAAACCACTTAAAATACCAATGACGATAATGAAAATCCGGCCATGCGGAACTTTAAAATCGACGCCTTTATAGCCTTGATACAACATCAGGAAAAGACAGACCAGGACAAAAACAGCAATCAGAAATTTAAACTGCTGGTCATTAATCAAGTGGCCGGTCAGACCACCCAGTAAAATGCCCGCCAGCGCAGCAGGCAGCAGGCCTTTGATCTCATCCCATCTGGCACCTTTGTAATAGACTCTGACAGCGAACAGATCGCCGGTCAGCAAGAACAGCAGCATCAGTCCGCTCGACTGGCGACCGCCCCATATCGCAGCCAGTATGGGTATTGTGACAATAATTGTGCTGCTGAGCCCCGCCTTTCCCACGCCAACCAGCAAGGCTACTGCCAGCAGTGTGATCAGCTGAACAAGGCTGACATCAAAAAATTGTAAAACTGTCGTCATGCGATCATCCTGTCTTTCTGTAAGCCTTTGTTTGTCTGCTTACTTTCGTTTTGGCTGTTTGCTTGAATGAATAAAATCATTGCCGCGTCCTGCAGATTAAAGGCAAAGACCGTTTTGCAGGGCGCATGCCGTGCCTCCTGAAGTTTATACCCGGGCAGATTAACGCTCTCTCACAACGGTCCGCTGGCACTAAGACTCTCTCGCCGGTCCGCTGACA
>SLHU01000359.1 GCA_007135995.1 Clostridiales bacterium
AGATCGTCGCCAACCACACGGTCAGAATCATCATCTATGGAAACAATCTTCATCTCATCATCAGCGATATCGATGTCGTCGCCAACCACTCGGTCAGAATCATCATCTATGGAAACAATCTTCATTTCATCATCAGCGATATCGATGTCGTCGCCAACCACACGGTCAGTATCATCATCTATGGAAACAATTTTCATTTCATCATCAGCAATATCGATGTCGTCGCCAACCACACGGTCTTCTCCATCACCTGCAGCCGCTTCTTCGGCCATAGCAACCCCGGATAAACTTAATACAACGGCAAATGCCAAAACAAACATAAATAGCTTTTTCATTTTAACTATCTCCTTTTAATTAATAATTGATTTTTGTTTTGTTATAAGTTTCGGGCCCTTACATTACATTAGACGTATAACTTTTTATTTTGTTCGGAAGAGTTTGTGCCCTTTGTATGACATGATGTTAACTGGCTCAAACGTTCCGTTCAATATGTAAAAATCATGTCTGAAAATGCCGGTCATGGGCTTAAATCTGTTCGTGCTGTTCATTCAGGCTTTCTGCTCATTCAGGCTTTCTGTTCATTCAGGCTTTCTGTTCATTCAGGCTTTCTGTTCATTCAGGCTTTCTGTTCATTCAGGCTTTCTGTTCATTCAGGCTTTCTGTTCAACAAAAAAGATCCGGCTCCCAAAGGTGCCGGATCTTTCGCGTTATTTGCTCACTATAGTTGGTGTCGCCTGCGTTTTGGTTATGTCTCTTCCTCTTCATTCTGATCACTGACCGATATAACAACAATTTTGGCGCCTACCACTTGGATCACTTTAACTTTCTCACCGCTGGCAATAAAGCTGCCCTCAGCAATTGCGTCAAGCCGCTCATCGTCAATCAGTACTTTTCCTGAAGGGCGCAAGGTTGAAACAGCGGTACCTGTTTTGCCCAGCAGATTTTTTTCAGGCAGCGTCGCGTCTCTGTGCACATAGCCCATGTCGACTGTTTCCGCATTAGCCAGTATCAGCCGCTGGAACAATTTGCGTTTGCCGAACAGTTTAATCAGAATCGGGATCGTGATAATGCCTGCTACCAAGGCAATCAAAAGAGAAAAAACGCCCTGGCGCACATCAGGCGCCGCGAAGACAATACCGATGAACATGGCGATCAGGCCTGAAATGCCAAAGATGCCGAATTCTGGTATGGTCAGCTCTATCACCAGCAGCACAACACCGATAAAGAAAATCACCACCGACCAGAGTGCTGTATAGCCGGCAATAAAGCCGCTGGAAAAGTAAAGCACAATACAGGCGATTCCGATAATGCCCGAAATGCCAAAGCCCTGGGTATAGAATTCAGCTATCAGCGCGATCATGCCAATTGACAGCAGCAAAGAAGCGACTTCATAACTGGTCAAAAACTGTGCGATACGGTATCTGAAATCGGGCTCTTCTTCGATAATCGTCGCGTTATCCCAGCCAAGAACCTGCAGTGCTTCCTCTCGGTTTTCAACAATATAGTCAGCATACCCGTACTCACTTGCCTGACTCGCGGTCAGATCGAGAATCTCACCTTCGCGTACCAGACCTTCAATTTCAATATCAACATCAACCATTGCTTTCGCAACCTCCGGATCCCGCCCGGTTCGTTCAGCGGTCGTCGCGAATTCTCCTCTGACAAACGCGACTGTTTTCGGGTCGTCCGGAATAGGCTGAGCAGATCCAATGTGACTGCCGGGTGTCATGATAATCGTTTCAGAAGCGATTGAAATCAGCGCACCGGCAGAAATGGCCCTTGTGCCGATATAAACAGCGACAGGTACTCTGGAATCAATCATCGCGTCACGCATGTTGAGCGCTGAATCAACCCGGCCGCCCAGCGTTCGAATATCAATTAAAATACCTTCTGCGCCAGCTTCATTGGCATCATCGATTTTCTCCATCAGAAAAGCAGCCATTGCCGGCGTTATCTCACCGTCAATTGAAATAACATAAACAGTTGACTGTGCTTCCTGGGCTAAAATAAATGACGGTACGACCAGCAGAAAAACCACCACCAGCAGTGTCAGCCTGATCAGGATCAGGCTGGCGCGTGATCTGTGCCGCTTTCTGTTATTTTTATTAATATGTTGTATGTTTTTCATAGCAGGATCCTTTCAAGGCAGGTGATGCAGTCAATCGCGAACCTATACGATCATAACAACCTTGCAGCACTCATATTCTTGCCTTTATAGATTTATTTTACCATATGCGTCATTATTAGATGTGACCATAATGTGGATAATTTATCAGATGAAAGTCGGCTATGTTAAAATGAAGGTGGTTTTCGAGCTTGTTTGGCTTTCTTGCCCTTTGGGTCAACTATATCCTCCGGGCAATCGCTGATCATACCTGATCCTCAGAGCAATCATTAATTGACCCTGCTTGAAGACGCCGATCAACGACTGACGCGTCATAAGCGATATAAAGGATACAATAAAGGATACAAATGGACGGTTTTATTTTTGATATTGATCACTTCGCGACACATGACGGGCCGGGTATCAGAACAGTTATCTTTCTTAAGGGCTGTCCCTTAAACTGTGTCTGGTGTCACAGTCCAGAGTCGCAAGGCTTTATGCCTGAACTGCTTTATACAGCATCAAAATGTGCCGGATGCGGCGCATGCGTTGAGGCCTGCCCGCAACAGGCGCATGTGGTCAGCCAGAACACACATAAACTGAATCGCAGCCGCTGCGAACAGTGCGGGGCTTGTGCAGCCGCCTGCACGCGTTCAGCACTGAAAATGTCGGGAACACTTCGGGATGCCAGTTCTATTGTTTCACAGGCTGCTGCCTACCGCGTCTTTTACGAGCAGTCTGGCGGCGGTGTGACCATCAGCGGCGGTGAACCGCTGGCTCAGCCCGCCTTTGCTTTGGAGATAGCGAAGAATTTGCATCTGGAAGGTATTCATACAATTCTTGAGACATCCGGCATGGGCATATGGGCTGACCTTAAAAAGTTTTTGCCGTATGTTGATCTTTTCTATTATGATCTGAAAATTTTCGACGCCTGCCGCCACCTGCAATATACGGGTGTGCTGCCTGACATTATTCAGAGTAATCTTGAAAACCTGTCAAGGCAAACGCGGCAGATTGTCATCCGCATGCCGCTGATACCGGGCTATACAGATCACGAAGAGAACGTTGAGGAAGTCTATCGTTTCATGCGTAAACTTGACCTGAGGCAGATCCATCTTCTGCCTTATAATGCCAGTTCGCAGGCAAAGTATGCCTGGGTGGGTCGGGATTATTCACCAGGACATCTGGAACAACAAACACAAAAAGCCCTTCAGTCACTGGTATTGCTGGCGCCAAAAGGCATTGAAGCCAGCGTCATAACAGGTTAACCACAGGCAAAGAAATTTTCAGGAGGCCGATATGATCATTAAAAACATCTCTTTTCAGCAGTCACACCGAGCATACGATGAGACAGTTGATGCCACCTCACCGGCAATCGCTGCTATTAAAGAAAGCATCACAAACAGTATGCAGCGGCCTAAGAGCACCTGGGAGCCTGAAGGATCGGTTGTAAATGAAAATACAAGGTATGAGCCGGTTATTATCCGCAAAGCGATGGCCATCCGCCATAAATTTTCTCTTGTACCGCTTTTCATCTGGCCGGGGCAGCTGATCGGGGGCAGCCTGGCAGACCCTGAAAAAGATATTCTGATCTCAGGCAGTCTGCCTGAATATGCAACAGAGGAAGAAATCACAGCAGCAAAGGCGGAAGGCCTGAATATTAACTCAATTGTCGGACATATTGTGCCTTCCTATGAAAGGCTTCTTTTTCACGGCACTTCCGGCATCAGAGTCGAAGCTCACCAGGCACTGGACGAAAGCCGGGGAAACGCAGCCTTCTACCAGGCGGTTCTGATTGTCATGGAGGGACTGGAGCTGCTGGCCAGAAGATATTCAGATGCATACAAAAAGCTAAGCCAGGCCGCAGCATGCGCGCAAGACAGCAAGCGTCTGCTGCGGATATCCAAGGCACTTCGCCGTTCGCCTGAAAGACCGCCTCGTACATTCATGGAAGCCGTTCAAACGGTCTGGCTGACACACATGGCTTTTCAGATGACGGGGAACAACCTGGCAATGGGCCGGCTCGACCAGTATCTGTATCCCTACCTTGATCAGGACCTTTTTTTAGGACGCCTCAATCAGGATCAGGCACAGAAAATAACTGACTGCCTGTATCTGAAGTACAATGAACGGTCAATCGCGAATCATGTGATGGAAGAGATGATTGATATCGTCAAGGCTCAGGAGAGAAATGAGCAGGTCTGGCAGAAAAGATCGCCGTTCGATCATGCGACACAAAAATATAATGTGCGCGACTCAATTGACGCAACAAACCACTGGCTGCAGAATGTGATTATCGGAGGTGTTGAACCGATTACAGGTGATGACGCTTCTAACCTGCTCAGTCTGATGATTCTCAGTTCTCTGCGGCGGCTTAAAATGACGAACCCCTGTATCACGGTCCGGCTTCACAGCCAGACACCCGATCTGCTGATGCAGTCTGTTGCCGGCACATTGCTTGAAGGTGGCGGTCAGCCGGCGCTCTTTAATGATGATGTAATTGTCCCTTCATTGACATCTCATGGATTTTCGCTGGAGGACGCCCGAAACTATACAAATGACGGCTGCTGGGAAGTAATTGTGCCTGGAGCAACCGACTTTTATTTTGATCGCTTCAATATTCTTAAATGCCTGGAATGGCTTTTGAATCACGGCCGAAGCCGGATTGATGGCAGACAGGAAGCGCCGGACCCCGGCAGTGCTGAACAGTATCAGCGATTTGATGACCTGATGGCTGGTTTTTATCAGATGCTTGATTATGAGCTCAGCGGCATCATGCATAAAATCGACAGCGCCTATGGCAAAAGAGCAAAAATTGCCCCGACACCTTTACTGTCCGCTCTGCTTGAAGGACCAATGGAAAAAGGACAGGATATGACGGCCGGCGGCGCAAGATATCAGACTTACGGGCTCATTGCCGAAGGCTTTTCGCATCTGATTGATTCACTCGCGGCGATCAAGAAAGTCGTGTATGAAGATCAGTCTTTTTCCATGCAGGAACTGCTGGCAGCCCTGGACGCAAATTTCAGCGGTTATGAACAGATTCAAAATGCGGTGCGCCAGGCACCCAAATATGGTAATCATGACGCTTTTGCCGACCAGATTGGCCAGGACATCATCGATGCCTTCGCCAGGAAGACAAAGGCACTGAATCAAGCGCTTCCCCGGATTAAATACCTGCCGGGCGCAGGCACTTTTTCCTGGTATCTGGCAATTGGAGAAGGCATAGGCCCCACGCCTGACGGTCGTCTGCGGGCATCCGGTGTCAGCAGCAACTTCAGTCCTTCAGAAGGCGCTTCAGCGCATGGAGCCGCTGCGGCTGTTTTATCACATGCATCTATGGATCTGTCAAGGCTGCCCACCGGTGCGCCGCTTGACCTGCGCATTGAAAAACGGAATTTCGAGGGCGATGGAGGATCTGGCCGCCTGATCGGCTTGCTGCGCTCTTTTGTGGCCTTGAAGAGCAACATGCTGACGCTGACCATCGAGGATACCGCGCTTTTACGAGAAGCGCAGCAGCATCCGGAAAAACATCCTGATCTGCGTGTGCGGATGGGCGGATGGTCTGCTTATTTCACCATGCTGTCAAAAGAACAGCAGGATTACCATATTGGCAAAGCATCAGAGTGAGCTTTGCTGCAGCGGGGCAACCGCAGGTCTGTTTCCAACAGCCAGGAGCGGGTGAGCAAATCACAGCAGCAGCCGTAAGGTAAGCATATATGATTTTATTATAAGCCTGTCCTATCTGTACCCGCTGCAGTTTGATAGGGCTTGCTTTAACGCGTTTTCTTAATCTTTTTCTTTGATCAGACCTTGTCTGTATGCGCTGATCAGTTCTGTCAGGTCGCTGATTTCCTGTGCGATCAGGGCGCCTTCATCTGTGTCGGAAACGGTAACCCGCCCGGGCATCGTTTCTACTATTTGCAGTTTTGGCGAAAAGTCTATCGGCCGCTCCTGCTCATCGACATGGAAAGGTGAATGCTCTGCCAAAGCAAGGTATCGGGAATTATAAACCAGTGTATAGCCGCCGATACCGGTTTTTTTCTGGTAGGCTTTAGAAATGCCGCCATCAATCACGAAAAGCTTGCCGCCGCCTTTGACCGGGCTCTCACCAGATTTAAGCTTAACCGGTATATGTCCGTTTATGATATGGGCTTTTAATGGATCAAGGCCGAACTCGCTCAGAATTTTCTCACAGACTTTTTTGTCATCGAGCAGCTGATAATAGGCGTTCATTTTTTCTTTATGTGTTTTCTTGTCCTCGATCAGATAGCGTTCAAACGTTGTC
This sequence comes from Clostridiales bacterium, assembly GCA_007135995.1. Classification (GTDB taxonomy): domain Bacteria; phylum Bacillota; class Clostridia; order Saccharofermentanales; family UBA5734; genus SLHU01. The sequence goes on from SLHU01000359.1 coordinate 6,393, forward strand.
ATGCGGTCTTTGCCGTATAAAGGTGAATGAGGCCCGCACCACAAAAACCAGAGAAAATCCCTGGCATGATACTGCTGGCTGCTGTGAGGAGGCGAAAAATAGGCTTTGCGAACTTCCTTGTCGATATAGTCAAAGTAAGCTTTTCCGGAATAGTCTTCCCCGTCAAAGTGAATCTGCTCAAAATCACCTTCAGGGGTCATCAGAATGCAGCCATGGTATAAAAGATTCTGATTCACAGCCTTATACATGCTGCCATGCGCATACAAGAACTGCATGTGCTGCTGCAGTTTTTCGCTATGTCTGAACGAAGTGGCAATCGTTCTGATCAGCTCTTCTTCCTCAGGAATCAGTTTCAGCGGATCATCAGGATCAACCGTTGGAAACAGCTGATCTTTCAGCGGATACATCTGGCCATTGATGTCAATTGTCCCTTCAGCGAAGTTTATTTTCTCCAAAAGCAGCCGGTCCTGCATCTTGTATTCCGGATGTCGCTTGATCAGCTGGCTTTCCAGCTTAAACTGTATGACCGCAATGGCCTTATGCATTTTCGCCGCCAGCCGGCTGTCAACCGGATCGTATTTGTTCTCATCCAGAATATGCGGCTCGAATATGGTACAGGGATCATCCTTATAGACATGCGCCGCAAATACCGATAGTGATCTGAGGTTAATGTTATAACCATCTTCCAGCAGATCAAAGTTATTATAGCTGATACCCATACGAACGACGTTGGCAACACACGCATGGCTGCCGGCTGCCGCGCCCATCCACAGTACATCGTGATTGCCCCACTGGATATCGACATCATGAAAATCGATCAGCGCCTGCATAATCGCGTCAGCTCTGGGACCGCGATCAAAAATATCGCCAATAACATGAAGCTTATCAATGGCCAGTTTCTGGATCATCGCACATAAACTGGTGATAAATTCATCCATCATACCCGTTTCAGAGATCGACTTAACCGTTGCTTCATAAAACTGGTCCTTGCTGTCAGAATTAACATGCAAAAGCTCATCAATGATCGGCGCAAAGTGTCCCGGCAGCTTTTTGCGCACCTGCCGCCGGGTATATTTGGCCGACACGCTGTTGCTGATCTCGAGCAGGCGAAACAAGGTCACTTTGTACCAGTCGTTTTTTTCCTGATCTGTAAGACTCAGTCGAGCCAGTTCTTTTTCCGGATAGTAGATCAAGTTTGACAAAGCAATTCTGTCAGCCTTGCTGACTGAGCGGGAAAACAAATTATCTATTTTTTCTCGAATAAAGCCAGAAGCGCTGCGCAGCAAATGAATAAACGCCTCGTGCTCACCATGCAGATCGCTGAAAAAGTACTCTGTTCCTTTTGGCAGGCTCATGATCGCATTCAGCCGAATGGCTTCGGCAGCAGCAACCTGTATAGCAGGGTATTCACGGGAAAGCAGTTTCAAGTATTTCAGATCCAAAAGAACCACCTCATTTCGTCTGAAATCATATGTTTCATGATAACTTTTAGACATTAATCAAAAATTCACTCTGTGAACAACTCGGTTTGATTTAGCCAATTATCCTGCTAATACAAGATTATCACATTGTCAGGTGAAATAGATTTGATTCATGTAAATTCCCTGAGTCTTTCGTGTGTGTGCGTGTTTCAGACAACAAAAACCGTGCCGGTTTCCCAGCACGGTTTCGCTGTCTTCCTGAAGTAATCCGGCAAATCGTTCTGGTGACAGAATTATCTGCCGGTCCGGGAAGCTATGACAATGACCCAATTGGAAAAATAACATGCAGCTGCTGATCTTTTTTCACCTCGATGACACGTTTTTCGTGCCCATGGCGCACCCTCACCCTGTCATCCTGTTTTGCATGAATAGTGGCCTGAACCTGACTGGAATCCCATTGAACATCCACCCTGTGCCCGCCTTTTGCCACCAGCCCTGTGTATTGTCCATGGGTCCACGCTTTGGGGACAGCCGGTAAAACATGAATGTCTGACTCATAGCTTTGCAAAAGCATTTCCGCGATACCTGCTGTCAAACCGGTATTGCCATCCAGTTCATAAATACCCCCTGTTACTGACGATGTGGGACCTTCATGGGTAATCATCAAATTCTCCCTGCTTAGAAAAGTAATCATGGGCTTTATAAACGCGCCTGCCGCTTCCCCGTCCAGCAGTCTCGCATGATACAAGATCAGAAGCGCACCCGCCCAGTTAGCCAGGATGATATCTTTTGCATTTTCTCCAAGCCTGCGGTCCAGTGTGGTTCTGATCGCGGCCTTAAGTGCCGGCGCCTCTTCAGGCAAAATCAAATCGAAAGGATGTGTGGCCAGAAGATGGCTCGTATGCCTGTGATCAGGCTGCACTTCTTCATAATCCTTGTTCCATTCCATAAGC
>SLHU01000211.1 GCA_007135995.1 Clostridiales bacterium
AAAAAAAGGCATTTCCTGCTCCAGCGGTGATGTCTGGCAATCGATATTGTATGAAGCGAGCGTCAGATCAAGAACAGATTCAGTTTTCATATTAATCACCTCAAAGCAATATTTGCATATTTTTTCGCAGACTGTCAAGTTTATCCTGTCTTTTTTCTGATAAGCTAAAACTGCAGGGCTGCTTCTAAGCTGAAAACTGCAGAGCCGCGATCAATGATGACCCTCTCATGATCCGAAATTCAAAAAGCAGTAAAATCAATTTGAGCAAAACATTCGTGCTAACCCCTTGTAAGCCGCCGGCTAATACTGACTGCTAAATGAAGTCAAGAGGGGAGGGTTCACAATGAATTCTTTTATCTGCATTTGAGCCTGTCATTCCTGCAAATCTGTATGATATAGTAATATTGATAATACGTGTATCCGGCAGCGTGCAGACATGCGTTAATGAAAGGAGCTAAGCCGCGGTCAGTAAAAGCTTCATGTTATAAGATCTGCCGTTTGGTTAAATCATTTCTGATTTAATGTTATGGCCGTTGAACTGAAAGCACAGCACCTGTGCTTCGTCTTTTAGCAAACTGAAGCGAACGATCACGCGGCTTTAACAGCTTATGAATCCAGTTGACCTGATCATAAAAAAAAGAAACGGCAATAAGCTAAGCCAGCAAGAGATTGAGGCCTTTATTGAGGGTGTCAGTGATGACAGCTGGGCTGATTACCAGGTATCAGCCATGCTGATGGCCTTGTTTATCAAAGGGATGGATGAACAGGAGACAGCTGCTATGACTATGGCGATGGCTCATTCTGGTCATCAGCTTAATTTGGACGCGGTGGCTGGTACTAAGGTGGACAAACACAGTACAGGCGGGGTTGCAGACACAACAACCCTGATTCTGGTACCGCTGATTGCGGCCTGCGGCGTTCCGATTATCAAGATGTCCGGCCGCGGCCTTGGTTTCACCGGCGGTACCATTGATAAGCTTGAGTCCATTCCGGGTTTTGAGACAAATCTTTCAGAAACTCAGGTTATCCGGCAGGCAAACGATATTCAAATGGCGATTCTATCACAAACGGACAACCTCACACCGGCAGACCGCAAACTGTATGCCCTGAGAGATGTAACCGGGACGATTGACAGCATTCCACTGATCGCCGCCAGTATCATGAGTAAAAAAATTGCCGCCGGTACTGATGCTATTGTGCTGGATGTAAAATGCGGCAGCGGCGCGTTTATGCAAAATGAGCAGGACGCCAGAGCGCTGGCCGCTTCCATGACCGCGATCGGCCATCAGGTGGGCCGCAAGGTAAAGGCCGTGATCAGCCGGATGGACCAGCCGCTGGGAAACTATGTTGGCAACAGCCTGGAAGTCATTGAGACAATTGAAGTGTTGAAAGGAAATATGGCAGGTGATCTGCTGGATGTCACCCTGACACTTGGCAGTCAGCTGCTGTGTCTGGCCGATCGCTGCAAAACGCCGCAAGAAGCCAGACAGTTACTGCTCAGCAAGATAAAAAACGGTGAAGGTCTGCGCTGTTTGTCAAAGCTCATCACGGCGCAAAAGGGCGATCCCGGTGTTCTGGATGATTATCAGCTTTTTCCGCAGGCAAAGGTCAGGCGTACTTTGACAGCCCAGACTTCGGGATTTCTGACAAATATGCAGACGGCAGAAATCGGGCAGGCCTTTATTGAAACAGGCGGCGGCAGAAAAAAGAAAAATGATGCGATTGATCTAGCTGCAGGCTTCATTTTCCATAAACGGCTCGGTGATCATATTAAAGAGGGCGAAGCGCTTTTAGATATTTTCACACAAAGCGAACAACAGGCCAGTATCGCAGAAAACATTCTGCGGCAGGCGATCAGAATCACACATGAACCAGCTGAAATACTGCCTGTGATGATCGATCTCATCTGAAAGGAGCATGGCACGCCTCTCATCATCTAAAGGTAATGGGTTTTTGTGCCACAAAAATTTATGAACAGACGTTTAATCATCATAGTACTGGATAGTGTTGGCATTGGTGCGGCTCCTGACGCGGCAAAGTACGGGGACAGCGGTGCCCATACGCTTGGCCATATCTCGGAAGCATGCCGCCCGCTGCATCTGCCGAATCTGGAAAAAGCGGGACTGGGTCATATCGCAGGTGTAAAAAATATTCAGAAAACAGATGCCCCAACGGCCTGCTATGCACGCCTGCTCCCCCGTTCAGCCGGTAAAGATACAACAACCGGGCACTGGGAAATAGCCGGCATGCAGCTTCAGGAACCTTTTCCTACATATCCGGATGGTTTTCCCGGTGATCTTGTTGCCGCCTTTGAAAAACTGATTGGCAGAAAAACACTCGGCAACAAAGCCGCTTCAGGAACTGAAATCATCAATGAACTAGGTGAACAGCACGTTCAGACCGGAAGTCCGATCATCTATACATCGGCTGACAGCGTTTTTCAAATTGCCGCCCATGAAGCAGTCATTCCACCTGATGTTTTATATGAGATGTGCCAGAAAGCACGCAAGCTGCTCAAACCACCTCATGCGGTCGCCAGAGTGATTGCCAGACCGTTTGCCGGTCAGGCAGGAAACTGGCAGAGAACCGCAAGAAGAAAAGACTACTCACTGACGCCCGACGGGACAACCTTGCTTGATCTGGTCTTCAACGCAGGGCTGGAAGTCAGAGGGGTTGGAAAAATAAGTGATATTTTCGCCGGTCGCTCGATCACATCAAACATAAAAACAAATGATAATCTGGCGGGCATCAAAGAGACCATCCGTCAGCTTAAAGCGTCTTTTTCGGGTCTGCTTTTTACAAACCTGGTTGATTTTGATATGCTTTACGGGCACAGAAATGATGTTTCGGGATACGCCAGGGCACTGCAGGAGTTTGACAGCTGGCTGCCCCAGATCACTGAGTGTCTGAAATCCGGCGACCTGCTGATGATCACAGCCGATCATGGCTGTGATCCAACCTTTCCCGGTACGGATCATACGCGTGAAGCAGCACCCCTTCTCGCGACCGGCATTCAGTTTAAAAAAGGTGTTGATATGGGGACCCGAAACAGTTTCAGTGATATCGCGGCGACGGGCACACAGTGGCTGGGGCTGCCGCAGACAACGTGCGGCAGCAGTTTTCTGAAAGATATCACCTGACAGGCACAATAACATAAAACATGCTATACTTAATCCGTACTAAATAATACGCCATCAAAACCGGAGGTGACCTGTATGTCAGAAGAAGCGTTCTATTGCCCCCTGTTAAAAAAAGATATTGTTAATTCCCTTTGCTCAAATATCACACATGCCGCGGAAGGCCTGATCAGTCAGGCTTTTGTCACAGCTGTCAGTGACTGGGAAAAGGCCAAGCTGACGTGTGCGGACTGCGGCAATGCTTACTGGAACAAAAATAATATGGAAGTCCCCGATTTTGTGCAAAAGCTGATTGATGAGTCTGAATCATAAACTTGTAAGACTGATCATTGATCTTTGCTGATGCTGATCATGTTTGACGCCCCCTGACCCTGCTTGTATTTGAAAAAGCAGGGTCAAGGGGCGTTTTTAGATTTAATCAATGATCACACTACGATCGCACAATTCCCGGCAGCTTATCAAACGATGGCCAATAGCTTGCAGCGCGGACAATGCGGTGTATGCCGGCTGATCACCTTACCGCAATAAACACAGATGATTGTTTCACCTTTGTGAAATTTCTCAGGGTAACCATAGCTGGCATGTTTGCGAACCTGGTCACCCACCTGATAATAATCATAAGCATCACTGTTATAGCTCAATTGAACTTTTTCTTTTTTCCCTTCTGCTGTTCTGAAATACAAAGTAGGAATATGCTTCACCTGACCTGGATTGTGTTCATCCCCGCGGTCGTATTGTGTTACTATTCTTCGGTCTTCAAGAACGCCGTCCCAGCTTTTCTTTTCTTTTCGTCTGCCGAAAATATTCAGTACTGCACTCAGCAAAATGACAACAGCCCATGTCAACAGCGCCATTCCAAGATCATCTCTGGCAAAAATAAAGATTGCGATTAAAGCAGCTGCAGCCAGGACTGCCAAAAAGATCCAGCTGTATTTTTTCTGCTTATTGATGAAAGACCTGAACGCAGGATCCTGTGTTCTGGCAGAAAAACCGCTGCTGACCACAGCAGCGACCGCTTCTGCCTGCCCGGGAACCTGATAACCTCCCCTGGTTTCAGAACGCGCTTGACGGGCGTCATTCATTTCAGGCTGCATCGGCAGCTGATAGCCTGCCTGTTGTGATATCGGTTCCGATTGCTGATTCATGCCGGCGGCTGATTCAAAACGACCCGCCATCTCTGACGGCTGGCCACAGTGGCTGCAAAACTTTACCTGTTCTTCCAGCTGTTGTCCGCATTTGACACAAAAAGCCATATTACCCCTCCTGACATTATGAAACAGTTGAAAAACCCTCAGTGTTTTCTATACGCATTTCATTATAAAATCAAAAAAAACGCCTGTATAGAGACTTAAACCAATTCTGAGGCTTTGTCAATGACAGCTTTCAAATCACATCAAAAGGTTTATGCTTCGCCGATGAAGAAGCGACTGTGTTTTGATAAGACGAAATAACAATATCACAGCCAGCCGGACGGCCGATTATGTTTATTTTTCCCTTCGAATTCCATATACATTTATGATTTCATCTATATATTCATGATCTGAACAGGCCTCAAACTGCTTTATTCAATGAGACGGCTATGCGAACGCCGGTATGCCAAAGGTGACAATCCATATCTTTTTTTAAACAAATTAGAAAAATAGTTCTCATGAGAAAATCCGCATTTCTCAGAAATTTCGCGAATACTTTTTCTTGATGCCCTGAGCTCATATTGTGCTTTTTTCAGACGGGTCATCGTTAGATACTCGTTCATTGTCATACCCGTTATTTTGCGAAAAACCCTTGATATGTGACCATAACTCAGATGAACAGCTTCTGCAATCTGATTCATGCTGACAGGTTCAGCAAAATGCTTCTCAATGTATTCAATGCATCGGTTTACAATTTCCGTATGTGTCAGCGTTTCCACTACCGCTGACATGCTTAAATCAAGATCATTCATTTCATGAAACGACTGCAAGCTGGTCATCCAGCTGAATACAATCAGCTGCTGTTGAATCAGCGGTGCGTTTTCAACCAGTTCGAGCCGGCTGATCAGCTGTCTGGCATAGCGATAATCAGGGTCACTGATCGGGAAAAAAGGCATTTCTGCCAAATGGCAAAGAAAATAATGCAAGCTTTGCAGACGATCGGAAGCACCTGACTTGAAATCTGCTTCAGGTTCTATTGTAAAACGAAGCGAAAACCCTTCATGGCCGTCAGGCGATTGATGTGCATGATCAAGGCCGGGCCCCATCAGGTAAAACTGTGCAGGTTCAATCTGAAAAACCCGCGTCGCAGCTGTTGTCACACACCAGCCGTCAAGCACGTAGTGAAACTCATAAAAACGATGATGGTGCATCTCTATCTGCCAGCCTGGCAAGTGTGGTATATGATGCAATCCCAGAAAACGGACGCGGTATCCGTTTATAGACAGTGCGCTGCCGCATATCGCTTCCGTTTTTTCAAACAAGCTGGCAATCTTTTCACTTATTATTTTCGGATCAAGCACAGGTCACCTCAATCAGAATTCAATACATTCTTAAAATAGCACAAACAGGACAAAAGTTAATTAAATTGATGTCATTCATCTGTCATCGGCCATATTCGCTCTTTCTGGTAAAACAATCGATTTTCAGATAAAAACACAAAAACAGTCTATACAAGAATGATTCTATCATATTAAATATTAGCGGGTATATAGCCCCTGTATTTAATCATGCGCTATAATAAAGTCAGATTTTAGGGCTTTGAGTATTGAGCGAATAAACAGGCAAAAAACTGGTGGTGTAAAAGCGTTCTTCTCTCATGATTAATCTCACGGGACCAAGAACTCTGAAGATTATGAACAATAAGCATATAAAGAAAAAAGCAAAGCAGCACAGACAATATCAAAATGTCCGGCGACACATTGACCCGGATTCTGTGGAAAACATTCACAAATGCAGTAAACCCCGAAAAAACGTCTTTGATGGAAACAAGACGTTCATGGTACTCATGATGATGATCCTTATCAGCGTCATGCTGATGACAGCAGTGATCTGGCAGCAAAGCCAGAAGGCTGAAAAGCATGAAGCCGAAAATAATCTGTCAGCAGACACACAACCTGTTGCTGCTCACCCGGACACGCCATTTGCTGCAGAAGCAGAAGCCAAAAAACGTCACCCTTCAACCAGGGAACCGGAATCATCTGGAATGGACGAGTATATGCAGGATCAAGATGAGGATACACGCAATAAGCAGGATATCTCAGGACATAGGTCAGACGAAGCTGATCAAAATGGTCTTGCCGCTCAGCAGGAGCCGCGGGAGACGCAGCGAAGCGTGCCATCGCAGAATAATAACTTGAATGACCTGGGTGATTTAAGTGAAAATACTCCTGAAAGCCCGTGGCCAGATGGTTTTTCACTGGAAAATATAAGTATCGAACTTGAGCAGCGCATGCGGTCAGGCGGATCATTAACAGTTGACACGCCTGTTGCCTTATCTGACCTTGCCTATCTGCAAATCCTATATGCTGATTTTGACGGTCAGACACAAACAGGTGAAATGGTCGTTCATCAGAAGCTGGCTGAAGAAGTCCTTGATATTTTCACAGAAATTTTCAAGGCAGGATTTCCCATAGAATCTATGCGCCTGATCGATGATTTTGGCGCAGACGATTATGCCTCTATGGCGGCCAATAACAGCTACGCTTTCTGTACCCGGCCCATTCTTGGCAGCCTGACAGGATACTCAAAGCACAGCTATGGTATAGCGATCGACATAAATCCCATGCAAAACCCCTACAGCAGAGATGGCGCCTTACTGCCTGAAGGCAGTGAGCCATATGCGGACCGGGAAACAATCAGGCCTGGCATGATTGTTCCCGGGACAATCGTCTATGATGCCTTTACCAGACGGGGCTGGACCTGGGGCGGCTATTGGAATTCTCTAAAGGACTATCATCATTTTGAAAAAGATCTTTCAGAGATGCGCCATGATTAGGCTTACACCAGACAAAACCCTGCCAGGCCACGTGTCCTGGCAGCAGGCTCACAATGGCAGCATTAGACTTATCTGTGAACCCTCCCCGCCTAAGCCAAGAGCTTAGAAGGGGCATGCGCACGGTTGAAGTGTTCAAATTTTCAGCTTAAATGCCTGATGAATGTCTTCAACTTCCTGGTCGGAAATCTGAATAATTGATCCCAGCCTGAGGCTGTTGATGATGGCTCTGGCACTGTATTCCGCAACTTCCAGACGATCAAAAGCCTGCAGCAGGCTATTGCCTGTCGTAATAACACAATCATTTTCACAGATCAGAACCGGCGTTACTTCGCTAATCAGATCGGATGTCATATCTGGCTGTAAAAAGCTGGCGCCGAAAGGAATTTTTTCAACCTGACGCAGCATAATATAGCTTTCCGGGATTGTTCTGGAGTCAAAAGGACTATCTGTTACCGCGAAAGCCATCATATAAGGCGGATGCGCAATCAGGATAGAGTTCATGCCGGGGTTTTTCTGATAGATGGAAAGATGAAGCAATGCCGAACGGCTGGGCTCTTTGCCCCGCTCGCAGCTGGCGTTTCTGATCAGCACCAGATCCTCGGCTTCAAGATACTTTCGATCCATACCATAAGGCGTTATCAGAATCGAGTTGTCGGAAAGCCTGACAGAATAAGTACCCTGCGTACTCGTAAACAGATTCTGATCATATGAACGTCTGATCAGCCTGATCATGTCCCGTCTGGCTGCGCGCTCTTCACTGGTGTGCACCATCGGTTCAAACGAAGGTAAAACAACCTTATTCTTCTGCTTTGATATCTCTACCAGCCGGTCATCAAGCGTATGGATATTGCCCAGCAAGGTCGCATGCTGCTCGATACGGGCACAAAAATCAAGTGTCTCAAAAGCCATAAATGCCTTGTACAAAGACTCAGATCCAATGACCACGCCATGGTTTTCCAGCAGAACCGACGAATAGCCCTCACTGAACCGGCTGGCAATCTTCTCGCCCAGATCGTCACTGCCCGGCAGCCCGTAATCTGCCATCGCTATTTTACCGCAAATCAGATTTACATTTGGTATCAGCCGCACATCAGGCAGACGTCTGACAATACTAAAAGCGACAAGTGCTGAAGGATGCGCATGCAAAACAGCTCTGATATCAGAACGGCGCCGATAAACAGACTGATGAAAAGGCAGTTCACTGGAAGGCCTGTGCTTGCCAACCACTTCACCATCCGGTTTCACGCAAACGATATCATCACTTTTAAGATTACCCTTATCAACACCAGCCGGTGTAATCCACAGATCCCCCTGCTCATCAAGAATAGAAAGGTTGCCGCCGGATGTTGTCGTCATGCCATAATAATAAATTCTGTCCATGATCATAACCAGCTGATCCGCCGGGTGAAGCAAACTAAAACGCATAAACTGAACTCCTTTACCTGATTTTTTTAAAACGGACTGTTGACACTGTAAACAGGCTTTATCTAAGCTTCATTATATCGCAGATTCGGCGGG
>SLHU01000423.1 GCA_007135995.1 Clostridiales bacterium
ATTGACCCAGCTCCAGCCCAGCCGTCTGCCGGTCTCAACTTCGCGAATCGCGAAATTTCCGATCTGATTCATGACGTCGACTGAAGGGTCGATCTCCATTGACGTACAATGCGGCATAACATGAAATCCCATATGCTGACACTTTGCGATAAATGCCTTTGCTTTTGCTGATGCGATAAATCGAGGGTAATCCTCATCATAGCCAAACTTCCGCCAGTTCGGCAGATGCAAAATCACTTTTTTCGGATCAATCCGTCGGGCCAGGGCATCCAGGATTTCGGGATCAGTCGGACACCAGCTGATCCCAAGTTTCAGCTCATGCAGCCAATCCGGTCGTCTGGCTTCTTCTTTCTTCAGGTCATAGGCCTTCCAGAGCCAGTCACGATACCGCACAGCAGGCACATGCCAGTCACCTTCGTAGACATTGAATCGCCAGACCAGTCCGCCGGCAGACAGCTTATCATCGAGAGGTCCGTAGTTTTCTGCTTCCATGCCCAGACCAAGCGGGTCATCGCCGACACCGCATTTAAGCAGCTTGAAACGGAACTCACTGTCTTGAGCATGCATCCAGAAACCACTGTCTTGTCCCTGGCAGATCCACATCGCCGCTTCCCATTGCTGAGGCCAGATGGCACGTTTCCCGGTCAGGAGCGGGTCATCCAGCTTCATCCGGATTCCCTGTGTGATCGGGGCGATAAAATCCATATCCGCTCGAAAGCCGCGTACATTGTACCGGCAGGACCGCACACCCGGACGGCTCGAAAAGGCAGACGCGTCGATCATCAGGTCACCGGTCTGCTCATCTTCGCTGATGATAAGCAGGCCATCGGCGTCCCAGTTGTTGAACCTCAGTTCGACCCGTGTCGGCGTCAGTTGAAACGGTGTGCAGCTGGCATGCATACCGCCGGATACAGGCACTGCATCGTCACCGCGATACACAAGTTCCAGGGCACTGCCCTGTTCAGAGGGAAATGATGTCAGCATGTTTATGCCTGTCTTCTTGCTGACCAGCGATGTGATGTAGCCATGCTCCATCCTCGCCGTCAGGGTCATTGTATCAATCATCAGGATACTGCCATCAATAGTGATCATGAGATACCTCCCGAATACTTATAAGCTGATGTTGTATAAAAGAGGGGTACAACAACTGTATGCTGCTGAATAAAGAATTGCCGTGCATCATACCGCACATGCTTCCTTTTCTGGCAGCGATCCTTACACGACATCCGTTGAATTTCACCTGGTTAAAAGTTATCGGCTACATCAGATACCTGGTAATCTAAACTGTTTGCCATGCCGCCTGACCAGGCTGTTAACATCATTGTAAGGCCTGCGCACACAAAATACTATTTTAAAATTACCGCAAAACCGCATTTTCGAATGCCTCAATGAGTTTATTCTTCGACAGACCAGTCCTCAGATAACAGCGTTCTTTTAAAGGTATCGTAATTCCGTTCTCACTGATTGAGAACGGTACCGGTTCGCCGCCAAGTTCCTTTTGCAGTATCACGTTTGCCGTATCAAGCGGGAGTTCAAGGCTGGCGCTCCCTGAAGTATGCCAGTAAACGACACAGTTCTCGCCCATTCTCTCAAAAATGAAGGCGCGAACGTCTCCGTTTCCTCCTGCCGTGTTTTTTATCTGGTCGTAAGGAACGAGTTCATAGTCTTTACTTTCGTTTATCAGAAGGATGTGCTCCTGTTCAAGGTTCTGGAGCGCCAGCTTCTGTTCTTCAGTAAGCCATTTTTGGGCTCTGACATCCTCCCAGCGTCTCATTACTTCCATAATATCACTGGTACGCGGGTGAGATTTGAACGCTTCAATATTTTCCTGTATCGTTACAGGACAATCCCAGGCAGCTGCCCGGCTCGTTCCATATTCGAACATATCAGGTTGTGTTCCTGGTGACCAAAAGCCCCACCAGCCAAAGTTAATCCTCGTAAAATCCTGCCGCATGCGCGGTGCCTCCTCGGCGGGGAATTCAGCGATTTTTTCCTTAAACTCCCCGGGCTGAAAAATATCAAAGGCGTTGCCGCCACTTAGAAAATGCCAGCTAAAATGAGCCCTTGCCGCGCCTTCAGTAAACAGTGGGGCGGGATCAAGTTTTTTGTATACGCGATATTGGGCATTTGGTACGTGAAATTCAAACGGAGTATTTGTACCTTCTGAACCATCGAAGTAAACAAATCTGAAGCCCATATTGAATGTTTCAGCTATCTTATCTGCCACTTCGTCTTGAAGGCTCGTGTTTTGGTCAAGGTAGACGCTTGTCCCGCCAAATTCGCTCACGTCTAGAACACCGCCAACAAGACCGAGCCGATGGTTTTCTGCAATCGTCGCGTGTTCACCGCGCTTGCATCCCGTGAAACGATAGGGCGATTCAGTTGAATAATCTGCATACCTGATCAGTTCGCCGCCAAATTTCAGCACACGACAGTCATCCGCCATGACTGTGCCCTCAGGGTTCTGCTCCACGTAAATGATCGTGTCGTCTTTATTCAGAGCCCTGGCAAGGGTGAAGTGTCTTTTCACATTCAAACGGTGATCGGCAACGGGGGTGACATATCTGCTCATCAAGCCGATATGAGAGTGAAGAACATGAATGCCGGGGATAATACCAGCATCTTTTATCTTTTTAAGCATCTGTTTGAGGTCTTCCCCACCATTTGGATATTCTGTCCTATAGTCGTAGTTTCCGTTCAGGCTATACCCCTTAAGCTCCTGGAAAATCGACGTGTAATAGAGCAGCATACACCGAAATCCGCCCTTCTTCGCATACATGATATGATCGTCGACAGTAATCGGATTAACATTGGACGACCAGTATAATGAATTATTGATCGTATCGTTCCGACGACTTTTGACTCCCTGCGGCAGATCATAATCTTCCTCAACCATTTGGACCGCGTTGAGCAAATCGTCCGTTGTGCTTACGATCAGCGCAGCGCCCACACCCTTGAGTTTGATGTCCTTTACAGCGTCTGCGCTCATCACACGGTAACCTTTGCGCCGCTCCGAGTCAATACGGGCGTAGGGCGAGGTCGCCAATACGTTGACCGCAACCTTGCTGTCCCAGCTTACATTCAGCCACTCGCCGAAGTGATGTCTGTTGCGCACGGGCAACTGTAAAAGGCGCATTTCAGCGACGGGCGGAGGAGACATTTTGAGCCCGGCATAATCAGTTGGATGGACAATGAAATCGGCTAAATGAAAGCCGATATAAGTCTGTGTCTCATCTATCACGACAACTGCTTCATAAGGAATTATTTCAAAACCTACAATTAGTCTTTTGCCTTCCCGGCGGACACGGTTGGCTTGAAATGTCGTCCGCTTACTGGGATAGGCAAGCTTGACCTCGTTGTTAAAAGGTCTCGCTTGTGTTATCGAAAACAGTGCGATTTCTTCGCCTGTCACCAGGCACTCCTCTCCCGTAGGTTTATGCATCAGGCTTCTGGTCACACAGTCATTGCCCATCACAAGCCGAAATTGTTTGTTTTCAATGATAATGTCACTCGTTTTGTCACTTAACCGTTCCATTTTGCATTTCTCCTTCAACTATCTTTTGATTTCGGACTTGCACCACTGAACGCACAATGATATCAAATTATGACCATCTTCCAATCCGGCTTCTATCAGCTTTATCAGGATATAATCCATGCTCCAGGTGCACATTTTGGTTATTCCTTATAATAGCATGCCTTATATGGTTCCTTGCTTTTTTACAATCACAAGAGAAGAAATAAGGAAAAAGCTCGTTGAAATATCTATTGAAGTCTGCCTGCAGTTATAGACTTTTTCCTGCTATAATCAAACAATGCAAACGATCTTCTGTCGTTCCATGATGTTAAAATCATAAAAAATAGACAAAGTTCCATCAGTAGAAGGATACATTGATGTTGATGAGCGATTTGCTGATTTGACGATCAGTACTCCGCCGAAGATTGTTGAAACCTGCGATCTGCTGCAAATTAAGGAGCGTTAACTTGAATAAAATAATGTTTGGAATTGTTGGTTGGAATATTGCTGAAACAACCCGTATGATTGAAACAGCAAAAATATTCCGTCATGAGTATGAGTGTCATTTTTTTTCATACGGGGGAGAATTTGAACATTTAGTTGAAGCAGCAGGTTTCAGCTTACATCACCTCAGGCCTGTTGAAGATCAAGAGAAAATTGAACATTTATGGAAGATTGACAGAGGCGAACGATTCCGACAACCCTGGACAATGGGAGAGCTGCGAGAGCGGATCCGCAATGAACTTGCATTAATTGATGATTTGGAACCATCATTTGCATTTTTGGGTTCTGTTCTTACCTTTTCAATGTCGTGTAAGATTAGAAAAATTAAGCTATTTAATATTATTCCCTTGGCATTATCTCGTCCCTACTTAGAAGCAGGCTTACCCGTAAGTCCCTTTTTACCGCGATGGCTTAATCTTTTAGCAGGATATATTTTCCTTCATGTGCCACTGTTAGTTTCTAATTTTCGAAAAATTGCCAAAACATATGGATTACGGCCTCCAAAGAATGCATTAGATGTCTGGACCGGGGACATTAATATAGTAGCGGACATTAAAGAATTCAGTCTCTTAAAGAAATTACCCAACGGTTGGTATTTTTCTGGCCCTTTGTTTGCCAAGCTTGTACAGCCTGTTCCAGATCACGTAGAAAGCAGTTTGCGGAACACAAGTAAACCTAAAATCTACTTTGCGATGGGAAGCTCCGCGAATCGAAAAGTTTTACTTAAAACTTTGCAGGCCTTTGATGGATTGGATGTTTTGGTTGTCGCGCCCGTCAGGAGCCACTTAAAACCGACTGACATCATTCCTGGCAACGTAATAATAACAGATTGGCTGCCTGCACTTGAAGTGATGAGGCTGGTTGATCTTGCTGTAACCCATGGAGGTCAAGGAACGGTGCAAACAACCATTATGTCGGGAAAACCTTTTATCGGTATCGGGATGCAGCCAGAACAAGATTTAAACATTTACCCTTTTGCAGTCTTTGGAAATGCAATACAGATTTCCAAAAATAAAGTCTCTCAGAAAACCATTCAAACATCGCTTGAGAAATTAATACATGATGATTCATATAAAACTAAAGCATTGAAAGCTAAAACAATTCTTGAAAAGTACAACACGCATGAAATCATTGAAACAATTGTGCAAAGAGCAGTGGCACAACTATGATGGTCGTTATGGACTGGAGTTGTTCATGTGCAAGTTGCAGGCCAGTGAGGCAGAAATACAGAACCAATCAGCGATAATGAAAAAAGTTATACGCGACAGTATCACGACACCCTGAACTGTCCCATCATGCCGTTGTCTTCGTATTCAAGGATGTGACAATAGAACCTGCTGTGCATCAGAAAACAGCTGCTTTATTTTATTTTAGGAAGGGTGTAAGATCCGGCTTTTGATAACCGGCTGTCTGAAAGAGCCATTCTGATAAGGACAGCCCCCTGGCATGAATCTGATCCATCAGTACATCGGCGGCCAAACAACCTTCTTGCAGCAGCAGCGCGCGGCTGATCAGCGGCGCGACATCATTAACCAAATGTGTCGCGATAATCAGGAGCTGCTCTGGTTCAATCAGCGCGGCCAGAAGCTTAGTAAAATCAGCACGTGTCATCATATCTTTATCCAGAAAAGGTTCATCCATCAGTAAAACCGGTCTATCCCGCGAAAAACCAATGCATATTTCCAACTTGCCTTGCTGCCCGTGAGATAGTTGGTGTATCGGTTTGTCTGCCGGAAGATGAAAGTAGTCAAGCAGCTGTCTGAATTTCATCTGATTAAAATCCGGCTGCATTTGCTGATAAAACCTGGCATGCTCTGCGGCTGTCTGATCGGGGAAAAAACTGCCGCCATCACTGATCAGGCTGACGTCATCTGACTTTCGTGCGTCTTTTCCCAGAATTTTTATCTCACCATAAGATAATTGCTGCATGCCGGCAATTGAGCGCAGCAGTGTAGACTTGCCAGCCGCGTTTGAACCGAAAAGGCCAATGGTCTCGCCTGGTTTGGCGGAAAAAGCTACATTTTCAAGCGCGATCGCGCCGGGATAATATTTACAAGCGAATTCAACTTTCAGCACAAAATTACCTCTCCTGTCATTCATCTGCGGCATAGCTGATTTCTATTTGCATATAGCGGCGTTCTGGCTCGCTTTGCTGATAGCTATGCCGGTCCTGATGTAAGCGATAAAGATAATCATCATTCACACCAAAATCAAAAAAGCCTTCATACAGACAACTGCCTGCATGGTTATAAACACTTAGGCGAACCGAGGACCTCGGCATCAGCCGCGCTGCTTCAGCTTGCTGCCAGTTTGTGAAAGATTGGCTGTATCCGTCAGGATAAGAGACAGTCAGCTGCTCGAACTCTTTTTGCCGGCTTGTCTCATCTGGCAGCTCTGGCCTGTATTCTAGTGCTTCGGCCAGATAAAAGAAGTCGTTGGAAACATAACCGGATACGGCAAGTCCAAGACTGGACATCAGCTGCTTGCTGGTCAGATCGACGCTGCCCCAGAAAGAAAGCTCAGCGTCAATCTGAAAAAGATGAGCTTTCAGCGCACTGCCTTGTGTCTGCAGCATCAGCGTATTATTTTGCAGACTGGTATGATAAATATTCGTGAATTCAGTCTTAATACTTTCTGACGCCAGCCAGTCTCCGGTCAGACTATATCGAGTGACTTCTATTGTCTTTTCTGCAGGCTCGTAATAGGCGCCATATGTGCTGATAAGGACAAGCGCATCCTGATGCACATAAAGTGCGATTAGATTACGATCCTCATCCAGCGGCAGATCTGTCAGATGCATAACGCTGTCTGGCGGCTGTGTATCAGAGGAAGCATATGTCTGGCTGCTGTCTTTCTCAAAGTGATCAACACGAAATAAACTGCTTTTGCCAGAGCTGCCGGAAAGCGCTGGCACAAAGCCGTAAATATTATTCTGGTATTCCGCCAGCGGTTTAATATGATTACCAGTCAAAATATAGAAAGGGGACCAGATGCCGCTTGCCGCAGACTGATGACTGTTGTCTTTGAGATGTACAGGCACATAGGCAGCACGCATTTTTCTGCCTGAATAAGGATATCGACGAATAATCATCCAGGTTTGGCGCTCGGTATCTTGAAATGATCCCAGCTGATAGTGGAACTGATTGCCATTCAACCCACTGTTAGCTGAGTACGGATTTAGTTTTCTTGAAAGCGCGTCACCTTCCCGGGCCAGCAGCGGCCGGGTTGTGAGCGAAAACTGATCAGACTGCCAGGAAAAATGCTGGCTGAAAGCAGGACCCCGAGTCTGATGCAGCATGATCCCGCTGACTGAGATATTGTCTATCAGGCTGCTGTCACCGGTTTCCGCGACTCGCGTATAAGCATAGGTTTGCCGATCACGAGCAACAGAGTATATCGGCGCAAGCATAAAAAGACCAATGAGGAAAAGGCTGATCAGGAGCGCGTATTTGCGTATGAAAACCATAAAGCTGTGTCCTTTCAGAAATTAAGGTTCAATCCGGCGATTGGCCAGCAGTATCCAGGCACGCCATGCGATCAGCGCAGTGGCCAGCAGTGTAATCACGGTGAATAATAATGGCGACAAAGGCTCGGTATATTGAAACATAGTCTGCAGAACCTTAGTGGCTGTCATTGTCAGGCCAGCCAGCAGCACAATAGCGATCAGCTGTTTTTTTCTCATACTGGCCGCGCTTCTGACATGGTACTCAAAAGTAAGACAGATAGCGGCGGTCATAAGCAAAATAATAACGAGCAATAGCTGTCGTATAGATTCATGTCGGGCTGGTATAATCAGTCGCAGAATATCAGCGCGAAGCCAGGTCAGCAGCAGTGGTTGCCTGATCCCAGCCGTCTTGGCATCCGGATAGAAAAACAGATAATAGGCTGACCAAACTGAAAACAGGTACATAGCTGTCAGTTGAGTCAGAGCGATCAGGGCAGCCAGCAGTCGACAGAATAAGTGCAGAAGGTTACTGACCGGCAGCTGATAATAGGTATAAAGGGCACGGGTTTTTATGTCCCGGCCTGTCAGCCAGACCAGCAGGGCTAAAAACACAGCCAGCAAGATGGCAGGCGCATAGACCACACCAGATTGGCTGAGAATCTGCTCATAACGAATATATAGCGGCAGATCTTCGATGAGATTAGCATTTATCGCTCGTGAGACGGTTATTTGTACGGCTAGCCAGGTCAACAGGCCAGTTAGCCAGATAACTGGCAGCCATCGCTGCATTAGGTGATTAGTTAAATAATACACTTTTCTCAAAACAAGCCTCCTGTTGATTAATCATTCATGTGCCAGACAATTCAGGATTTATCCCAGTGCCTGCTGATCAGGTCAATTATTTCCTTGAAATCAAGATTTAGCTTTTTCGCACCACCAATAAACTGCCTGACTTCCAGATCAATCAGCTGTTCGCGAATCATTTTTTGCTGCAGCCTATTTGCTGAAACGCGGCTGACCGCGTTTGGACTGGTTTGGA
>SLHU01000265.1 GCA_007135995.1 Clostridiales bacterium
AGATCGGAACATTAATATCTTTGCATAACCAGGGGAGTGAGCCGATATGATCTTCATGACCATGCGTCAAAAAGATACCTCTCAGACGGTCCTTATTCTGCAGAATATATGAGAAATCGGGAATAACGACATCAATGCCGGGCATATCTTCGTCGGGGAATGCAATGCCGCAGTCAACCATGATCATGTCCTGGCCATATTCATAAACAGTCAGGTTTTTACCGATCTCACGCATACCGCCCAGAGGAATGACCCTCAGTTTATCAGCCTGAACAGGTTGAGTCTGTTTCGATGTGCCTGGTTTTTTGCGGCTGCCCATTGAAGACTGGCGTTTCACCTGGTTATTCACTGGTTCAGACTGCTTTTTCTTAGACTGCTGCTGACGCTGCTGGTTTTGCCTGGCTGCCTGCTGGCTTTCAGGCTGTCTGTCTTTGCCTGGCTGCTGTTTTTTTCTTCCTGCTGCTCTGGCACCGGCGTTTGCCTGCTTATTCGTTTTGTCTGCAGGGCTGTTGCTCTGGGGGGGCTGGCTTTTCTTCTTTCGCCTTCTTGAGGCTTGTGGCGAAGCTGTGCCTGCCGAATGCTGTTTCTCAGGCTGAGCGCTTTTCTGCTTATTTGCCTTTGCTGACTCGGAATCAGCAGGCTTAACGTCTTTTGTCATTAGTTTATTCCTCCTAGAAAATAAAAGATCATCTGATCTAATTAAATTTTTAATTGCATAGCATCATGTATTGAGTACTTGTCAGATCGATATCAAGAAAGGGCAAGATGTTCTGTTTATGATTTGCATATTTATCTTGAACAACTGGCAGACCAGCCGTTAAATTGACATCATCAGCTTATTTCTTATTATCATAACATGATGTGGCTGATTTTCATATCAAAATCGATGAACAGCCTTGCATCACTTGTTTGAACATGGTAGAATACTCGAGTGCTTAAACAGCGACAGAATGTCCAGGCGGGAGGTGAGTGTATGCCGAATATCAAATCTGCGATGAAGCGTGTCAAAATTGCCAATAAGAAAACGATCGCGAATAAGAGCAAGCGCAGTGAACTGCGTACTCAGGTTAAAAAAACCCGGGCCGCCATGACTGAGTCAGTCAGCGATGCAGAAAAACAGTTTAAAGATACGCAGGCAAGCCTTGATCGGGCTGCTGCTAAGGGTTATTTACATAAGAAAAATGTTTCGCGAAAAAAATCAAGAATGGCGAAAGCGCTTAACAAAGCTAGTTCGTAAGGTGGCTGTCACAATTGATTTGTGCCGCGTATCCAGTCGGTTCTGTTTCGGGTAATCGCTTTTCACTGTCATATTCAATATGTCGGTTCAGCAACGCGAATACAGGCAACTATCAGAAATAATAAAGAACTGTCTGCAAGACAGTTCTTTTTTATTGTCTGCTTCAGCCAGTTGAGCGCAGCAAGCGCGAAATAATGATTATGACAGTTCTTTTTTACAAAAACAAACCTGAAAACACATATATTCCGCTGTGACCGGGACCGCTGCTGGCTGGTATTATCTATGCGCATTTATGTCAACAGGCGAATGCTTCAGGTGATCATTTTCAGGCGGTGGTAAACTTTCTTGCCTTTTCGTAATATCAAGTCACCTTGCCTGAAATCATCAGTTGTCAACATTTGATTAAGATCACTGACTTTGACATCGTTCAGACTGATGCCATTTTGTTTGATCAGGCGTCGACCCTCCCCTTTTGACGGAATCAGATCAGCTTCCAGCATGATATCAAGCAGCAGGATGCCGTCTTTGAGTGCGGCTTCATTCAGCAGGGTTTCTGGCATGCGTTCTGACTGGCCTTCGCCTTCAAAGAGTTCTTCAGCCTGTTTTTGAACGTCCTTTGCTGTATCAATACCGTGAACAATCCGCGTGATTTCATAGGCGAGCTTTTTCTTGCCCCGGTTGATCGCCTGATCTTTCAGTTCGGCATATGCGCTGATTTCATCAAGACTCATAAATGTCAATATTTTCATGCAGTTGATTACGTCTGCGTCATCAATATTCCGCCAGTACTGGTAGAAATCAAAGGGGGCTGTTTTATTCGCGTCCAGCCAGACAGCACCGCTGGCCGTTTTTCCCATCTTTGTACCAGCGCTGGTCGTGAGAAGTTTAAATGTCATACCATAAGCGTTTTTCTGATCTTTGCGCCTGACAAGCTCAACGCCGGCGAGAATGTTGGACCACTGATCGTCACCGCCAAGCTGAAGCTGGCAGTTGTAGCGTCTTGAAAGGACAAGGAAGTCGTAGGCCTGCATCAGCATATAGTTAAACTCAAGAAACGATAATCCTTTTTCCAGTCTTTGCTTAAAGCATTCAGCCGTCAGCATTCTGTTGACAGAAAAATGAGCACCTATATCGCGCAGAAAACTGACATAGTTCAGATCAAGAAGCCAATCGGCATTATCTACCATGACCGCCTTGTCGTCGGCAAAGTCGAGCAGGATTTTCATCTGCTCTTTAAAACGGCTGACATTATTTTTGATGTTGTCGGTTGTCAGTATCTGGCGAAGATCGGTTCTGCCGGACGGATCACCAATCATTCCCGTACCGCCGCCCATTAAAGCAATAGGCTTGTGACCTGCCTTCTGCATATGTGCCATGACCATCATCTGCACAAAATGACCAACATGCAGACTGTCAGCTGTAGGATCAAAGCCTATATAAAAAACAGCACCTGGTTCTGCCAGTAACTCACGCACTTCGTTCTCATGGGTTACCTGTGCCAGGTAACCACGGTTTTTTAATGTGTCAAACACATTTTCTGATTTCATCTTGTAAACTCCTTAACCGAGCTTTGCTTCCGCAGCTGGCAGACATGGTTTTCGGATCATTTTATCGTATATCGTCCAGGCTGTCAAAGCTGCAGGGCGCGCGTTTTAATATCGCGACCGCAGGTTTCTCCGGCCTGCAGATACCACAAATCAGTTGCGATAAGGTCAAGCTCAGACATGCGGACAAGCGCCTGATTGCGTCCATGTTCCAGAAAATCTGAAGCATTCAGTATCAAAGGCTTATCCGCCAGTTTTCGCATCAGTTTCAGCAAATGACGGCCTTTCTTGCTAAAACCAAGCACCCGGATATACTGTGGACCGCCCGCTTCGTCAAAACATGCCAGATCAGCTGTTTTCAGGCCTGCTGCCGCGGCCATGGCCGCACGGCTGACGCGTGACACTGGAAATCGCCTTGAAGAAGCCTGCTGGTATAAACTGGCCAGCCTTGTCACGCTGTTGTCTGGTTCTGGTCTGGCTGCAGCTGCCATCAGCCTGCGATTGAGTCCTTCAGCCATTCCTGGTATTTGTTCGGTTGACTGGTCAGATGCAGCCCTGAAAAAGCCAATCACAGCTGTCGCGAAGGACTCGGGAAAAAGAGGTCCGGGACCTTGGTGGAGTGCTTCCAGCAGTATTGAAAGCGAGGCATCTGGCATGTGTCCCTGCAGCTTCCGCAGCAGGCTGATCAGTGTCAGGGATTGCTGCTCAGGATGCCATGCAGGGTTTAAGTGACGTGACACGAGCTGTCTGATCGCCGATGCGCTGGCATGGACCTGATCGCCGGACCATTGCTGATCGCGGTATGCCTGGCCGGCGCGTTTAATCGTCAGGGGCAACAGCCGGTCGCCGGGAAGTTTTCGCAGTGCTTTGAGGTACTCAACAGCCAGAATATTATTTGATAATGAGAGCTGTGAGGCCAGATCCGGGTCATCAAGTACCTGAGCAGCAGCTTTTTGCCTGGCTGCAGCAAAGGACGCCCCTTGCTTCAGGAATTGCTTTAGCTGGCACTTGAAAGCGTCTGGTTCTTCGTGCAGCAGCTCAGCCAGCCGGCTGAGCTGGGTAAGCGATCCTGATTCGCTGCCAAACACCAGATGTGATCTTAAACCTGTTGCATGCAGCAATTGCACGCCGCCCCTCGCGAAACGTTCCGCGCTGGCTGTCGCGTAAGCAAACGGCAGTTCCAGAACAAGATCAACATCACAGGCAAGCGCCGCTTTTGTCCGGGTCCATTTATCGAGAATGGCCGGTTCGCCGCGCTGTGTAAAGCAGCCGCTCATCACAACCATGACCGCGCTGTCGGTCCCGATACGTTTTTTCGCTTCTCGTATCTGATAAGCGTGCCCGCTGTGAAAAGGATTATATTCAGCTATAATCGAAATTGTTTTCATGAGATGATTATAGCATGCATTGCCTGCTCTGAATCTGCATATGGCTGATTTTTTATCATGACTGAGCGATGTATAAAGCGTCACGATTTGCGGCAATCATGATCAGCTTGCTGATCGCAGGAGGAATGACGGGTCATTTTCTGATAGAATGATGATGGTCTTGCTGATACTACGATGTATCACAGCAGCCGACTTGGCAGCCGACTAGTTGTTTTTAGTGTAATTTTGACTTTGGGAGTGAAGCGATGGCCGCTCAGATCTATGCGTATCGGAAAAAAAGTAAAAAGAAGATGATACTGACAGTCGGTTCCGGCGTGATTGTTTTACTTCTCGCGGCTTTTTCTGTCTGGTATTTCACCCGATCTGACAGTCAGGATGATAAGCTGCAATTTACTTTTCCGGGCGCACAACACCAGACAGCGATTGATCTGTCTGATGATGAGGACGCTGCCCGGCAGCTTTATGAACGAATTGAAGCACTGCTTTTTGATCCATCCGAACAAATCTGGTACAGATGGTATCAGCTGGAGGCGAGATTAGGTGATCCGCCGGCTGAACTTTCAGATGAAACGCTTATTTCTGACCAGCTGCTGTATGGGCAATATCTCCTGGAGCAACAGGACAGACGCGCGTTTTTGAACTGGTGGGAGGCATTCGAAACTGGATTTTTGCATATCGAAGCAGCTGAAGGAAGCGCATCAGCCGAAATCGGCTACCATGTGAGATATCAGCCTGTTCAAGATACGTTTCGGCTGCTTCGCATCCTTGGTCAAAGCTGCACTTTATGGCCGGATCAATCAAGGCTGAATCTTTTTTATGCGATGTCAGACGATCTGCTTACTTATTTTGACAGTGGATTTCCGGCTAATGTACAGATATCAATACCAACACCAGAACCAACACTCGATCCGGCTGCGTCGCCAACCCCCTGGCCGGAGGACCAGCCGGAGCCTGATCCGTCAGAACAGCCAAGACGCGAGGCTGTCAGTTTATCAAGTATTGACCTGTTCACACTGCAAGCGCTGACTCATGTCGATGCACGCTGGCAGGATTTATATAATCGTTCAATGAAGCTGGTGCTGAACGGTTATCTGCATGATGACCTGCCTTTGTTCGCGCTTGCCTGGGATCCTGAAACAGAGATTTACCTCAGATACAGCGGGGCTATGCCGGGGGTTGATCTTGAAGCGTCCCTCATGACCTTGCTTCACCTGGCTGAGATCGGCCAGGCACCTCAGCGAAGTCTGGCATGGCTGCGGGGAGAACTGATCAACAGGCGCGTTCTCTACACGGAATACGATATCATACAAGGTGTGCCGATCAATCAGAATGAATCCATTCTGTCATATGCACTGGCGGCGAGAATTGCCAGAGTAACGGATGATCAGATTCTTTACGACCAGGCTATTGAAAAATTACTTTGGCATCGCGCAACCAGCCCGACAAGTGAAGCCCTGTCTGCGATTTTTGAAGTTTTCGAGCTGCATGAGGCAACCGGACAGGAACTGGTTCACGTGCGGGCGGACCACAATCTATGGGCGATGCTCAGTCTGAAATAATGAGTCAAAACGCTTGTCATTCAATCTGTTTCTGATCAGAAAACGGATGCTTGCTTTATCCTGATAAAGCGGTATTGTGTTTGACATCAAAATGAAATATCCTCGTTGTGTGATGGCTTGTCTTTCTATGTTAAAATACAAGCCAAAGGGGATAATAAGCTGATTTTCGATACACATAGGGCAATCATGTGGGACAATCGTTTCCAAAGTCAATCATCATCATGGCGGGCAAAGATCAAGATAGAACGGTTATGAGCATAAGTGCTAATGATGTTGTGAAAACCGGCAGTGTGCTGCAGGGGAGGGAATTATGCAAGAAAAGCTGGATTTGAGCGTAGAACTCGATCAATTACTCTCAGGCTTGAATGGTGTTCTGGCAGCGAAAACGGTGCTTGATGATCAAGATGATATAATTGAAGTTCATGTTCTCAGTGACCTCAATAAAGCACCAAAACAGCTTGTTCGCGATATTCAGTCCGCCGCTATGGCGTCGCTGGGCCTTGAGATCGATTACAAGCTGATCAGCGTAGCGCAGGTCAACAAAAATGTGGTTGTGCCTGTAAACAGCTCTGGCACGAGACTGGTCATCAGAAAGATCATGATCAGCCTGGACAGCCGGAATCTGGAAATAACAGTGATACTGGGCGATGGAGATAAAACCTTCGAAGGCAGCTCTAAGGGCCCGCTTACCGGGAAAAACCGTGTTTACTGCGCAGCAAGTGCCTGTATAAAGGCTCTGAAAATATATCTGGGACAAGCTTATAATCTTAATCTGCTGGATTTACAGAAAACAACGCTGGCCGGGAACACCTGCTATACTGCAGCCCTTTCATTTGATGAGCCTTTCAGTGAAACGACTGTGTTTGGCATAGCGCCCGTCGTCAGTCCGGAAACTGAGATTCAGGCAGTAGTCATGGCTGTATTATCAGCTGTGAACAGACCTGTCAGCCGGCCCAGAAATGCTTCAGATCAGACGGCTTTTTCGTCTCATCAGACATGACCATCTTACAAACATAAGGTGTGATGGCCTTATTGAGTTAAGTCGAAATGGCAGACCAGCATAGCGAAGCGGAACAACCTATCTGTATAGCGAAGGGATAGAGTCTTTAACGGGGAGGTTGTTCATATGAAATTCAGAAGAGTGATTGGTGTTTTGGCTACATTGTTAGCAATGATTCTTGCCACAGGCGCACATTGGAGAGTTATCTGATTTTTCGAACCTGAATAATACAAGACGTCATGTCTTGCAGATTATTCTTTTACTCAGCTGGTCTGCTATTTCAATAGATAAAAAGCATGATTAGATCAATGATATGTGCACACGTTCAATATTCGTCCGTTTGACAGACGATGATACCGGTCCGCGGCATCTGAAGACATGATATCGATCCGGCAGACATTTTTCGCATAACACCGCACTGTAATCATGCATGACACCGCACTGTAATCATGTCAGGAGCTTGAATGAAGAAAATTACTTGCATCTATATTTATCTTTGCATAGCTGCCGGACTGGGCCTGCTGCTTTATCTGACGGTGCAGGAACTTCAGCTGATGCGGTCTGTTATAGGAGCTGTTATTTACTTAGGTCTGCTGGGTGTCGTCGCTGAGTCTCAAAGCCTGGCCATTGATGATGATAAAGCCCTGTCAATTGCATTTGCCATTGATATCAGCGCGCTGCTTTTATTCGGGCTCGCTCCGGCAGCCTGGGTTTCGTTTTGCACGGCTTTTTTCTCTGTGATGGATTTTGGCCGAGGCCGCAAAGAGCATCTTCTGAATACACCTTTGCATAAGAGCTTGTTCAATGCGTCAAATTATATACTTTCCATATTGGCATGTGGTTTTGTGTTTCAGTCCCTGGGCGGAACTTTCCTGATTCAGACTGGCTTTACGGGTCTCGAAGATACTTTTTTGCATCTGGTCAGAGATGTGCCTGCCATTATCGCCGGACTCGTGACCTATGTTGTGGTCAACACATTGATGATTGTCATCTATTTTGCATTATCTGATACGCCTGATCACAATCCATTTGGCGAATGGTTTAAAATTTTCCGCTGGTCAATTCTGAGCATGATCTGTATTGGTACACTGGGCGTCTTTCTGACGGCTGTTTATCATGCATTTGGGCTATTAGCTGTCTTGCTTTTCTTTGCGCCCTTTATGCTGTTTCGCTACGCATATGTGGGCTTTATGTCGGTCCAGAAAGGGTATATTGATACGATTAAAGCTTTTTCAGCTGCTCTGGAAGCGAAAGACCGATATACAGTGGGTCATGCGAAACGAGTTGAAAAATACTGCGAGATGATTGCTCGTGAAATGGGTTTGTCTGCAGACAGGACAAAAGTCATTAAATATGCATCTCTTTTACATGATATCGGAAAAATTGGTATCAGTGAGTCTATACTGAACAAACCAGGAAGATTAACTGATGAAGAATATGCCGAAATTAAGAAACATCCTGAAATCGGCGCTCAGATGCTGCAGGGCATTCAATATCTGAAAAAAGAAGTGTGTATTATTCATGCCCATCATGTCCATTTTGATGGCGGCGGTTATCCGGCATCAGCACTCGAAGATTCTAAATTGCTTGAAGCTCAGATACTCGGTGTGGCGGACTCGTTTGACGCAATGACGTCTGATCGTTCTTATCGTGATGCGATGCGCATTGAAGATGCTGTGATTGAACTGCAAAAAAACGCGGGCACACAATTCGCACCGCTTGTTGTTGACGCTTTTAT
>SLHU01000173.1 GCA_007135995.1 Clostridiales bacterium
ATAAATATCATTGTATGTCTGTCCTTTTGAGTATAAATGACAATAGGAAACCGGCAGCATGTTAAGTGTATCTGAGTCAACTGTGGTTAATACCAAAGCCGCTTCTTTTGCCGGTGTGACGGGCTGCTTTGAGATTTCGTCCGACTCAGTGCCGATGATCAGCATGGCCGACTGATTTCGTTCAAGTGATAACTCAAAGGAGAGATGGCCATCTCCTGCCTCGAACGCAATGGGTTCGACCAGGCCTGTGAACAGATTCCACCGCGACATACAGGTGCCTTTCAGTGTTAGAGTCGTGCTGAAAGCGTTCCTGTTATGGTTAACGAAAAAGTATATTTCCCGGCCGTCATCAAGGACACGCCGCATATGCGTCACGCCTGTCGCCCAGGGTGATGTGCTTGTCAGCCGCTGTGACAGGCGTGACTGTAGTTTCCCGATGAGCAGATCCGCAGAGGCGGCAGTTTCCCACCTGTCCCGCATCACCTGATAGGCCAATTCATCTTGCAGACCGTCGATATAGCTGCCGGGTTCACCGCAGGCCATCACACACCCGCCGGACGTCATCAGCTGATCCAGCAGACTGGCTGTGCTCTGAAACATATTCTTCATGTCTCCGGATACAATGACGATTTCATATGCCTGCTCACCTACACGGAGCCTGCCGTTTTCAACCTTGCCATGCCTCTGCAAAGTATGCTCGTCTCCCAGATCAAAGTCCCACTGATGGTTGGCTAACTGCTGCAGGGTTTCCAGGAAATGATGCATATCAGGATGACGGATGGCGTCTGTCTCGCTATTAGTGAAAAGCGATCCGTCCTCTTCCTCAAAAGGAATCAGAAATCCGGTTGTAGATGGATTCAAGATGAGAATGCGCTGCTGCATCACGCCTTGCGACAGCATATAGGAGGCACGGCCCAGATAATCGTTCATCTGGGTATACTCCTGCCACCAGGGTTCGCGCCAGTCAAAAGACTGGGGATGGTCGCGCTTTCGTGCGCCGGCTATGGTGCTGTAAGTCAGATGCTGGTTGATAAAGTTGATGCCGTTGACAAGAATCCAGTCACCCATGCGCTTATAGTCTTCAAAGGTTGAGTCCCAACCGCCTGCGCCGTATAACTCACAAAGCGTACGTTCTTTTTTGAACTGATTTGCCGCGGAACGAATCTCCTGGATGCTGATGGTCAGAGCATGCGATTCGGTGTCCCGCAGATAGTTCGACAACAGCATGTCGATCGCAGGCCACTGGTGATACTCGTAGTGAGACTGCAAAGCAGGTGAGGTGTTTGAAGCATAGGCAAACGGCCATTGATGCTCAAGGTAGTGTCCGGTGAAGGCAATGTTGTGTTTTTCGCACCAATCGCTGACAGGCCTGACAAAATTTTCTGTCCAAAGTTTGTGAATCGTACTGTAATAGTCATACCGTACTTTTTCTGCCGGGCAGCAAAACCCTGCGCCTTCAACGTTTTTAAACAAGCAGGGCAGATGAGAGAGCAGGCTGTAACCCTGCAGTTTGTCAAACTCATTGGCAAGCCAGTAACTGAAGGGCAGCGAGGGGTCGCCCTCGCCATAGACGCCGCTGCTGCTGACATAGGGTTCGTCTGTGAAAATCGCCGGGATACTGTCGCCAAAGTCATTGCCGTAATGCTCGTAATAAGCTTCGTAAGTTGTTTTGAGAAAGCATTCGGTCACTTCAGGACGAAGCAGATCAACATAGGCAAAACCGGCCAGCCAGCCAGTTGTCCTGGGCTTGACCTGCGAGATGACAAAGAACTGGTCACCGTGTTCAGCCCATTCAGAAGCTGGATAGAGGGTCAGATCTTTTATTATCGTGAGTGTCTCCCCTTTTCTTGTGCAGCTGAAAGCTTTGACGAGTGCTTCATCATTGAGCTTCCGGACATCTTCCAGCACGGTATAGGTGATGCCCGTTGCCAGACAATCGGGCAGCTGGCTGGCGACATGGCCGCCTGCAAAGCCGGATGGATAGGAATTCTCATCGTAGATATAAAGCTTCAAGCCCAGATCCTTGGCCGTTTGCAGCGCAAAGCCCCACAGTCTGAACCATTCATCTGAAAGGTAGTCAGTGATCAGACCTGGCCGGGGATGGACGAACGCTCCGCCAAAACCGTGTGACTTTAACTCAATCAGCTGGCGTGCGATCTGTTCTTCACGCATCAGGTCATTCCAGACCCAGAGCGGAGCCGGTCTGTGAGCAGCAGGGGGGTTTAAAAAGGCTTGCTTTAACCTTTCCATTGTCTTCGCCTCCTTCAAATCTATCAGCTTACATGAAGCTGAGACTGGCAGTTTGCTTGCGTCTCCTTTGTCGTCAGCGGTTTTGACCTTTGGATCAGCTGTTCATTTCAGTCGGGCTGACAACAACCATGCTGAAGCTTTGTATTTATCACCCGCCTGCGCGATACGGCGAGGAGGGGTGATATGCTTGAAAACAGTTTAAAACGATAGTGTCAGCCGCTCATTAAGTTTCAGCTGCTCATAGGTGTCAGCCGCTCATAAGGTAACTGTATGAATATCCATCAGATAGCCTGTCTTCTGCAGCAAAGAGGCATTGTGTCCCGTTGCCAGGGCGAAATGGTGGGTGGGCGCTTCGCTGAACCATTTGTCCATGTATTCGTCCGGTTGCAGTTTAAATTTGACAGGTGTTTGCGTGTTGCCAATCGTCATAGTCGATCCGTTTGTTGCCTCTGCTTCACCAATGATGAACTTCAGCTTCCCGTCAACTGTCTGAGTGACATTAAGGGTTGTAATAGGACCTGCCTTGACTTTCGCTTCAACCGAGACCCCTGTTCCTTTCTTGCCATGGTATACCCCCATGCCCCGCAACACTGGTTTCCGATCTGAAATGCTGATATGAAACGGCCCGTCATGACCCACCAGGATGGTGTTGTCGATATAATCTGTGACAACAATTTCACAAAAGCTGCCGCCGATCCCGGCGATATCGCATATTTTCATCGCCAGCGCTGTTTTCATATCTCCTTCGCCAGAACACGGAATCCCGCTCGCTGTCAGCAGCGAATGACCAACAATAAATCCGCCCTGGAGCTTTTCATAAGGATTGCCGTCGGTGCTGTGGTAGTAGTACGATAACGCGTCAAGATCATATTCAAGCACCATTTTTTCCTGAGCTGCCGCGACCTGCGCAGACCACGCAAGCTGCTCATCTGATGGTTTTTTTACCAGCGGGTCGGAGGGAGAATCACCGCTGATTTCAAACATCTCATGTATTTGATCAAGCTTGGTCTTTGTCTCCTTTTCGGTGACGGTTTTCATCAGCCTGTCCAGATCGCACATTTCCAGAATTTCTATATGCATGCCGGTCTGCGACTGAAGCATCGTAAAGTCACTGTACATATCAAGCATACCACTATAGGTATTGCCCAGAAAACCGAAACGACTGTGTTTTAGCGTGCGGTAAACAGACGCGGCTTTAACCCATTCTTGAATACTGGCCCAGACCCTGATTGCTTCAGGCCTGCCGGCAGTGTTTTCGTCTGTCAGTGAAATAGAAGGTGTGTAGTCAAGTCCCAGCAGGCCGTTGATGGCCTGATATTTTATGCCTGCACGATTAAACGCGTTCGATATTTCAGGCGCAACACAGGCGCTGCAGTGCGCGAGCCATTCGCCTGTCGTGGATTTCTCGTAGTTGATGCGGGCAGCTGGCTGAAGATTCAGCACGACGACCGGCGCTTTGCATATCTGATGAACAGGGAGGACCGTGGCGCTTGTGGAGTACGTGGCACAATGACAAAAAACCAGATCCACATTTTCGCTGTTAAGCCATTCGCCTGCTTTTCGGGCTTCGACTTCAGTGTCTACAAGACCGTAGTTTTTCACATCGGCAAACTGACTCATCTCCTTTTCAATAAACTGGCCGTACGCCATCAGGCGCTCCTTTAAACCGGGAAATTGTGACCAGTAGGCTTTTAAGCCTGATGAGTAAAGACCTATCTTCGGACGTTTTACCTCTTTTAACTGTTTAAACATCATGATAAAGACCCTTCCTATCTGTATGGATTGACCCATTCGTGTTCAGCCGATAATAATTGTCTATTACTAATATACAAGAAATAACCCGCAGATGCACTGCCGAAAAATGCTAAAAATTTGCATATATTGCCAATGTGACAAGAAGCGGTGCATCAAGATTGAAAAACAAACGCCATCCCTCCTAGCTCAGCCATAGATATAAGAAAATGGCCTCTTGTCCCAGATCAGATGAAAGCATCTGTGATACAATATCAGTTGCCAGATGCTGTTTTCGATGGTAAATGATACAGATCTTCGCAAATGAATAATGTGCAATCGTAGCAAATTCAAGCGCTGACCGGCTGATAATATTGTGAAAAAAGCAAACTGATCACTTGTATTGGTCGTTTTACGGACTATTTGGCAAAATCTGACCTGGTTTAGCAAATGCTGATCTGTTTCTCGCCAAATGGGTGTCGTTTTATTGTAAAGGGCAAACGTGTCCGGCTATAATAAGCTTATGGTTTAAACTGAAGCATTCTGGGCTGATCATTTGAGTTAAACTGCGTGACCGGTTTTTATCAAAAAAGCGTATCGGATTTAGCTAACCTGGTGTTGAAAGAATGAACCGTGATATGAAGAAAATAACCAAGGAGGAGACACAAAATGATTAAACTTGGGGTGAACTCAGTGCTGTTTAAAGCGTTTAGTTTTACTGAAGCAGCCAGAGCGATTCGGCTTGCCGGATATGATGGTGTCGAAATTTCGGCCATCAAGGGCATGTGTGAGCATTTGGATCTGGATCATTATGCAGATCAGAAAAATGAGATCAAGGAAGCGCTTGAAGAAACGGGGCTTGAGCTTTTGGCGACAGAGGTCACAGCGCTGGATCCGCAGCGGCTTGAACTTGCTTTCTCAGTAGCTGCCGATCTGGGCATTCCTATTGTGAATGTTGGATCAGGTGGTAAAACAGGTGATGAAGCAACTTTGCAGGATAGTATTGATAAGCTCAACAAAATGTCTGAACTGGCTGCTCAGCATGGTGTTATACTCTGCTGCAAGGCTCATGTGGGCGCATCAATCCATAACACGGAGACAACACTTCGGGCTATGGACGCGATTGCCAGTCCGGCTTTTGGCATTGATATGGATCCAAGTCACGTGTACAGAGCGGGTGAGAAGCCGGAGGATGCTTTGCCACAAGTTCTGTCCCGCACGAAGCATATCCACATTCGTGACTGCCTGGGCAATGGCCCTTCACCGGGAGAACCGGCGCTTCAAGCCTGCGGCCGCGGAGATATTGATCTTTTTGCCTACTTCAAAGTAATGGTAGACGGCGGTTACAAGGGCGCGGTTAATCTGGAAGTGATTGGCCCGGAACTGAGCATGCCTCAGGCCGTTGCGATTGCTGCTGAGAGTTACGGGTACATGAATGCCTGCCTGAAACAGCTGAATGCACGCTGAGGCAGTAAAATAAGGAGATGTATATGAAAAAACCAAATCTTTTGTTTCTGGGAATTGACAGCCTTCGCACAGACTTCATGAGTATGCATGGCTATAAACGTCTGACGACTCCTCACATAGACAAGTATCTTGGGGAAGACGCCATCGTATTTGATAATTGCATCAGCCCCAGTATCCCCACGACACCGGGATATGCTTCAATGCTGACGGGCATGGATTGCTTTGGCACGAATGTTGTTGCGCTGCGGCATAAAGGAGACCTCGCACCAGGTGTTAAAACGATGGCCGAGGTTTTACGCGAGAATGGTTATAACACCACCTGCATCGGTTTCACTGGCAACCCGTCTGCCCGGGGCTTTGACCAGTACCTTGACTATGAGGGCTGGGGGGCGTCGGAAGATGGCTATGCCCACAAAGCAGAGAGCATGAACCAGACGGCTGTCCCCGAGCTGGAGAGACTGGCTGCCGAGGATAAGCCTTTTTTCCTGTTCCTTCGCCATATGGATCCGCATTCACCGTATCTGCCGCCGGAGCCGTTCCACAAGATGTTTTACCAGAAGGATGGCTTTGATCCGAATAATAAGTCCCTGCAGCCGGTTTATGACTTTAAACCGTTTAAAGATTATTTTCTGAGCTGGTTTCCCGTCGGCTGCACAGATAAAGACTTTATCATCGCGCTGTATGAAGCTGCAATCGCCTATATGGACACGTGTATCCAGACGCTTTTTGAGAAACTCGAGACATTGGGTATTGCCGAAGATACGGTTGTCGTGCTTACATCTGACCACGGTGAAACCCTGTATGACCATGACTGCTATTATGACCATCATGGCCTGTATGAATGTACACTGACTGTCCCGCTTGCATTCAAGTATCCCGGCAAGACGAAAAGCAAAAGGCTTGGTGACATCTGCCAGTTAAAAGACTTGATGCCAACCTTGCTTGACCTGATGGGCATTGAAACCGATATCTCATTTGACGGGCGCAATATGATGCAGCTGGTGCGCGGCGAGTCTTTCGCACAGGAACCGGAAATGTACATTACCGAGTGTACCTGGATGAGAAAACACGGCTGGCGCACACCTGAATGGAAGCTGATCGTAGCCCTTGAACCGGATTTCCACTTCAAGCCTGAAATTGAGCTTTACAATTTGATCAGTGATCCAGAGGAAAATGACAATGTGGCCGACCAGCATCCTGAAACGGTTGCCTGGCTGCGTCAGCGGATGGATAATCATATTGCTAACCGCAAAGCGGCTGTTCAGAGGGAAAATCCGATGGATACCAATCTTGACTGGCACGGACAAGGCTGCGGCCCGTTCAAAACGTCTGAGCAAGCATATGAGACAATGCATATTGGTGATCCTGAAGCAGCCCGTCGTCTGCAGACCGATAAATAAATGCTGTATTGGCAGCTGGCTGATAACTGAATTCATGGATTATAAAACGATGAGATTTATGAAATTGCGCAGCTAAGCAGCTTGATCTGCTTAGCAATCATCAAGGCAGGGTCCGGAATTCGCGGATCCTGCCATATTGGAGGAGCGAGTAATGAAAGTCTGTGTCATCGGCATGGGACCAATCGGCAACACACATGCCCAGATCTATCAGGCCATTCCGGAAGTGACTCTGGTTGGTGTCTGTGATCTTATTGAAGACAGGGCCAGGCAAGCCGGGAAAAAATTTGGTGTTGACTGGTATTTGAATGCCGTCAAGATGCTGGATGAACTGAAACCGGATCTGGTCAGTGTGGCTACCGGCGGATATGAATATGCCAGCGATCACTATGAGCCGACGATTCAGGCGCTTGACGCCGGCGCTCATGTGATGTGCGAAAAACCGATCTGCAATGACCTGGTGAAAGCTGAGGAAATGGTTCGAACGGCTCGTGAGCGAGGCCTTTGCCTGGCTGTAGATCTGAATCATCGCTTCACACCTGCTGCCAGAACCGCTAAAAAATGGCAGAATGAGGGCAAAATCGGTGATTTGCTGTTCATTAATATGAATCTCTGGATTGGCAAGTTTGGCTCTTTCGAATCAGAATTTTACCATCTGAAAGCACTCAATCCGCATAGTGTTGATATTGTGCGTTATTTTGGCGGAGATGTGGCTGAAGTCCAGTGTTTTGCCATGAAATCGCCCGGACGTGATCTTTATTCAACACAGTCGATGAATCTGCGATTTGCCAGCGGATTGGTGGGGCATATTACCAGCTCGTATGATATCGAGCGTGGGCATCCCATGGAACGCTGTGAAGTCGCCGGCACCGCAGGCCGCCTGCTCGTCGACGATATGTGGCGCGAAGCGACTTTGTATCCGGCCGGTGATCTGGTCAAGCAAGTCTATACCAACCCTGTCTTTGGCGGGTTTACTGGTTTTTACGATACCTTTGCCGACAGAATTGAAGCATTTGTGCGCCAGCTGCTAGCCGGCGCATCGCCGGATGAGATCGACGGCAGCGGCCAGGCAGGCCTTGAGGCCAGCCGGGTGATACATGCTGCCATTGAGTCAATCAGGCGCAAGGGTCAGCCTGTAATGGTTTCTGAAATAATCCGATAAAACATACAGAGCAATCAGCAAGAATCAACCAAACGATCATAAGTGATCAAACATGAGGAGGTAATCACATGGCCTTGAAAATAGGGTTAGTTGGAATGGGAAGTATCGGCAATACACATGCTGATGTATATCGCCAGAATGACCTGGCAGAATTGGTTGCGGTCTGCGATGTAAAAAAAGAACGGGCCGATGAGGCTGCAGCTAAATATGACGTGCCGGCATTTTATTCATTGAGTGACATGATCAGCGGCATGCCTGAAATTGATATTGTCGACGTCACAACGTCCGGTTATGAAAACGGCAGCTGGCATTATATTCCGGTGATGGAGGCGTTAAATGCCGATAA
>SLHU01000324.1 GCA_007135995.1 Clostridiales bacterium
AATAAGAGCCCGGGTTCCATTCTGGTGTAGTAAAGACAGCGTCAAGACCCATTTCCCTGAAGAAAGGGACACTGTTGCTCACCAGCAAAAACAAAATAGCCAGAAGCACAAAAACAACAAATAAGCCGTTAAGGCCAAAAAAAAGTTTGATTAAGTTTTCTTTTATGCGGTTCACAATACAATGCCTCCAGTACCGGGTGACATGCGGCCGGAGACCCTTCCGTGAGAGGATCTCCACCGCATGGTCTATCTTCTTTACTTCATCAGATAAGCGTCTTTTTCTGATTAATATCTTTTCTGATTAAGTTTTTATTTACGATCATGTGTTAGATCATGTGTTAAGATCCAAAGCTTTCATCATTCATCGCCTGATATTCAGCAGTGATCGGGAAAAATCCTTCTTGCTGAACGATCGCCTGTCCTTCATCACTGACAACAAACGCCAGATATTCTTTGAGAGCGCCTTGTGGTGTACCGTTTGTATAATGAAACAACGGTCTGACGATTGGATATTTGCCTTGCATAATATTTTCAATTTCAAGCGGTGTGGCAGCTTCACTGTTTTCATCAGCAGCCACATTTAAGATCTTGAGCCCTGATACAGGCGCTCCATCCTGAGCGGCATAACCGATACCAACATAACCAATACTTGCCTGATCGGCCAGAACCCCTTCAACAATGTTCGCGTTACCGGCAAGCATTTTCTTGCCTGAAGAATAATCACCTTTAACAACAGATTCCATAAAATAGACATAGGTACCTGAACTGCTCTGGCGTCCGTACGTTGAGATGTCCATGTCATCCCCGCCCACTTCGTTCCAGTTAGTAATATCTCCTCTGAAAATAGCGCCAATCTGGTCAACGGTCAATTCTTCAATCGCGTTGTTCTCGTTGACAATAACTGCCAGTCCGTCCTGTGCGAAGATAAAGGCAACCGGTTCAACACCATTCGCTATAGCCTGTTCTATTTCTGAGTCACGCATAGGTCTTGATGAATTGGCCACATCTATCTGATTGTCGATCAAGGCTGCGATACCTGTACCTGATCCACCGCCTGTCACCGCGAATTGTACGCCGGATTGTGTCCCGGTGTAAACTTCGGTCAGACGCTGAACCATATTAACTTCAGTGTCTGATCCCGCTATCTGAAACATCCCGGTTTCTTCTTCCTGATCATCGCCCTGCGCATCCTGGCCGGTCTGTTCAGTGTCGGAATCATCATCACCCTGTGATGTTGTTGTTTCCTGCTGTGCCTGAGTTGTTGTTTCCTGCTTCGCCTGAGTTGTCTGCTCTTGTGTATCTGTTTGTCCGGCAGTGCCGCAGCCTGATATCAGCATCAGGCTCAGCGTGGCAGCCAATACTAGTAATCCTGTTTTCTTGAGTAACCTGTTCATACTCTTTCCTCCAATTAATTCTTTTTCGTTAATCTGGCTTAAGCTTATCAGGCGCTGATTAGGCAATGATTAGATCATCGTTAAAAGGAGGTAAAGTGAGGCAAAAAAAGCACTAAAAAAAAACAGCATTCCTGCTGTTTTCATGGCTAAATGTTCAGTTTATAAAAGATTATATCAAAAACTATATCTGATCCCCACTTATTTTCACCACCCTGAAAATAAGTAAGATAAACAATATTTTTTACAAAACAACAACTGTCACACCGTCATTTTGCCTGCCCCAGTCAGGATCCTGGCGAAAATCAGGCGCGAGCTCAATCAGCTGGCGTCCGCGGTTTTCAAACGGTCCAAAGCTTTCTCCCGGACAAAAAGCCCTAATTTTCTTACTGCGCATCTGCTCGTTCAGATAACGGTGTGTCGCTTGTTTAATAGCGCCGCCGGTGCCTGAAGATCCATAGCCATGAATAACCTTGACCGTCTTTACACCAACTCGGCGTAAAGTTGCCATTTCCAGACGCAGACGCATCATTGCTGTATCTACTTTCGGATGTCCTTGTTCCAGGTTGATTAACCTTGCAGCCATGGTAACTTCCTTTCTTTAATCATTAATAGTACAATTCTATCATGTATGATGGGGGTTTACAAACAACTCTTTGTGAATGAAGCTGCCGGCAAGCACACATCTCAACGTGCCTGCCAGCTGAATATCTATAGGACAGATACTTGCATGCCAATGTTTATACCAATGATTACATCTCAACTCAGGCAGGATAATTGTTAGGAGACTATATGCGACTGGACAGAGTACTTGCAAATGCCGGCTTAGGGTCCAGATCAGAAATCAGAAAACTGATCCGGTCCGGACAGGTTAAGCTCGATCAGCAGGTCATCACGGATGCTGGTTATCAGGTACATGACCCTGCCGCGGCAAAGCTGATGATTCGCGGACAGCCTGTTGAGACAAGACAGCATCTCTATATCATGTTCAATAAGCCAGCCGGCCTGATCACAGCAATGGAAGATAAAAAAGACAACACGATCGCGGATCGGCTGCCAAGGATGTTTCTCGACAAAAAAGTTGCACCTGTCGGCCGGCTTGACCGTGATACAACCGGCCTGCTGATTTTAACCAACGATGGCACCCTTTCACATCGGCTGGCGAGTCCGCGCTGGTCAGTAGGCAAAGTGTATGATGTTACGATCCATGATAATGGTGTTTTATTTTCAGAAAAAGATATAAACCTGTTCGCAGCCGGCATACAGCTTTCTGATGATTTTACCTGCAAGCCGGCGAGGCTGGAAGTTCTGGGGAAAAACAGGGCTTTGCTGGAGATACATGAGGGCAAGTTTCACCAGGTCAAGCGTATGATGCAGAAAACAGGCCGTGAAGTTGCAGCGCTTCACCGTGTTCGTATCGGACCGCTTTTTCTTGATCCCGACTTAAACGCAGGGGATTATCGTCATCTGAGTCAACAGGAAGTCGACAGCTTATATCATGCCGTCAGGCTGACCGACTCAGAGCAAATACAAAACACGGATCAGTTTTGATCCGTGTTTTGTCTGGCCAGTTCCTCTTCCATTTGCCTGGTCATCTCATCTTCAAATTCTTGACGCTGCTGACTCATACGTTCAAAGTCCATAATCCACTGTATGATAAAATCTTCAGCCATCGCAAGGTTCTCAGCCCGATGGCCTATCGTCAGGATTTGCCTGTCGCTGTAGATCCCCAGGCCTTCAGTCAAATCGAGCGACGTTACATCAAGTCCGTAAACAGTCAAAGATCTGTCAAGGTTAAACTCCTCTGCTGTTGGACCGGGCGTCGGCGTAGCGAAAATATCGTCCGGCACAGCAGCGTTTTCGTCATAAGGCCGGCGCTGAGCAACAATTGCTTCAAGAATTTCATCTGGCAGCTCAAGATTTCCGATTCTCTCATAAAGCTCATTTAGAGGCGCGAAAGCACCTTGAATCGCATAATGTTCAAAAACAACTTCATCGCAAAGATAGATCTCAATATTATCAGCCGCCATCAGGGTCATCATTTTCATCATGTACGCGTACTGATTTTCTGAATTATATCCTTCAATCTGGCCTGTCTCAGGATCACGCAGTTCTTCTGGATCACGCAGATCGAGCGGCAGCATCTGCATCTCAAACCGCTGCACATCAGGCAGTTTTTCCAGAACATAATCCTCCACCCGGCGCTCGTGATCTTCTGACGCACCAAAAATACCGGCGACAACAATCTGGAAATCCGCGGGTACATTGGTGACAACCGAGTAGATAAAATAACCGACCAAAGCAATGACGATGATCGTGAACAAAGCCGGTACACGGCCATAATCCCAGATATTCCGCCATTCCTTTCGTTTTTTGCCCCAGATGACGGTTTCCATCCGCGGGTCAACCGGTTCAGGTTCAACGTATTTACCGGTTAAAATACTGTATGCTAACGTTATCTGATCGATTTCCTTCATGGACTCGGGATCAGCTTTGCCGCGATAGCGCTTCATCAGGATTGTATAACGATTTTCTATGTCATAAATATTAGCACTTTGTTCAAGGCCCAGGATATTCAGACATTCATCTTTACTCAGCAAGCAACCACCTCCAGATGTTATTATATTAAAGGCTTGTGGCTCAATTATGTGCAAATGTTAAAAACTTGGAAACAAACTACCGCAGCGGCTTCATGGTCGGGAACAAAAGCACATCGCGGATAGAAGCGCTGTTCGTCAGCAGCATCACCAGCCGGTCAATTCCGATACCCAGTCCTCCGGTTGGCGGCATGCCATACTCAAGCGCCTGACAAAAATCTTCATCTGTCAGATTTGCTTCTTCATCACCGGCTGCTCTTTTATCTGCCTGCATAGCGAAGCGCTCACGCTGATCCTGCGGATCATTCAGCTCTGAGTAGGCATTCGCGAATTCACGGCCGAAGATGAACAGTTCAAACCGCTCGGTCAGCTGTGGTTTACCGGGTTTTTTCTTCGTAAGTGGTGACAGTTCAA
The DNA here is from genome assembly GCA_007135995.1 of Clostridiales bacterium. Lineage (GTDB taxonomy): Bacteria > Bacillota > Clostridia > Saccharofermentanales > UBA5734 > SLHU01. The sequence continues at coordinate 4,403 of SLHU01000324.1, forward strand.
GCGGATAGTCATAGATAAAGGTTGGCTGAATGAGTTTGGGTTCACAAAAAACTTCAAAGCAGGCATTCATCAGCGCATCACGCGACCACTTCGGATCTATATCGGCCAGGCCGGCCTGTTTCGCTGCTTGTCTTGCTTCATCGGCTGTTTCGATCTGGCTGAAATCAATATTGGCATACTGCATGATTGCATCATTCATCGAAAGCCGCTGATAAGGCGGTGCCAGACCGATCTCCTGCCCCTGATAGGTGATGGTGGTCTCTTGATTAACAGCAAGTGCTGTTGCCTGGATGAGCTGTTCTGTCAGTTCCATCATGCCCATATAATCTGTATACGCCTGATACAGCTCAAGCAGGGTAAACTCAGGGTTATGCTTAATCGACAACCCTTCATTTCTAAATTGTCTGCCTATTTCATAAACACGGTCAAACCCGCCGACAATCAGCCGCTTCAGGTAAAGCTCGGGCGAAATACGAAGAAACAGATCAATATCCAGCGCGTTATGATGCGTGATAAAAGGCCTGGCAGCGGCACCGCCGGGAATACTGTTGAGAATGGGTGTCTCAACTTCAATAAACGAGCGGTTGTCCAGTTCCTGGCGCAGGGTTTTTAAAACAAGACTTCGCATATGAAACGTGTGTTTCACTTCCGGATTAACAATCAGGTCCAGATATCGCTGGCGATAGCGCGTATCGGTATCTTTCAGGCCATGGTATTTTTCGGGCAGCGGTCTCAGGGCTTTGGCAAGCAAGGTATAGCCGGATGTTTTAACCGATATTTCGCCTCTCTGAGTGCGGAAAACAGTTCCCCTGATGCCAACCTGATCACCTATATCAAGTTTTTGCCACTGCTTATAAGCCGCTTCACCCAGGGCGTCAATTTTCGTGAACAACTGGATTCGCCCGCGGCTGTCCGCCAGATCACAAAAGCTGACTTTTCCCATCCCTCGCTTGCTCATCAGGCGGCCGGCGACAAAAACTTCATCATGCTCCATTTCATCAAAATGATCTAATATATCCTGGCTATAATGTGTGACCGGGTAACGAACCTGACTATAAGGGTCTTGCCCTGAAGTTTGAAGCTCGGCCAGTTTTTCAAGCCGGATACGGTTCTGTTCCTGCAGATCGGGCTCTTGCCGGCTGTTTTCATTCTGCGAATCTACTTTGCCTGAATGGCGCTCAGAGCCTTTGATTTGATCATGAGCCTGTTCATTCTTTTCTATGTCCATCGTTTGCCTCCAATTGGAAAAACACCGGCCTGCATTCATGCAAACCGGTGCAAGGTTATGCATTAAAGCGAGCAGCGTCTGTTAGCCCGGTTTAGATATTTTCAGGATCTTGTATCGCAAAACACCCATTGGTGTGTTGACATCCACAACCTGGTTGCGTTTTTTGCCGACAATCGCCGCGCCCAGAGGTGAGTCGCTGGAAATCTTGTTGTTAAAGATATCTTCTTCCTTGTTCCCGACAAGCACATACTCCATCTCATCACGCGTTTCTTCATCGCGGATTTTAATCTTGGCCCCCAGTGTCACTTTGGTTTTGCTAATATCTTCTTCGTCGATTACGCGGGCTTTCTTGAGTGTCGATTCAATCTCCATAATCTGCATCTCATTTTCAGCCTGTGCGTTCTTGGCATCATCATATTCCGAATTTTCAGAAAGATCTCCCAGGGACCTTGCTTCTTTCAACCGCTCGGCAATATCAGCTGCTATCACCGTTTTGCGGTGTTCCAGCTCGTCCTGCAGTTTCTTGATCCCGTCGTAAGTCATCTCATAGAATTTTTCAGCCATGTCATGTTCTCCTTTCAAAGCCCGTAAAACGTGCCTTCGCCGACATTAAGTCCGGCGCTCACTTTCTTTTTGTATAACATCGTGGGCACCGCCCTCAACAATGCTTGTTGAGGAAATGACAACCAGTCTTGCTTTTTCCTGCAGCTGATCAATCGACAACGAACCGCAGGCACACATGGTCGCTCTCATTTTCGCCATCGACAAGTCCAGATTATCTTTAAGCTTTCCGGCATACGGGACGTATGAGTCAACGCCTTCCTCAAAAGCCATTCTTTGCCCCTGGTTGTCTCCATCGGCATAGCGCTGCCAGTTGCGGGCTCTGTTGGAGCCTTCTCCCCAGTATTCTTTCACGTATGTGCCGTTGACCAGGAGCCTGCGGGTCGGACTTTCGTCAAACCTGGCAAAGTATCGGCCAAGCATAATAAAGTCAGCGCCCATTGCCAGTGCCATCGTCATATGGTAGTCATGGACAATCCCGCCATCAGAGCAGATCGGTACATAAATACCCGTTTCACGATAATAGGCATCGCGTGCTTCGGCCACTGCCAGAACAGCAGATGCCTGACCACAGCCGATCCCTTTCTGTTCTCGTGTAATGCAGATCGATCCGCCGCCAATGCCGACTTTAACAAAATCCGCGCCGGCGTCAACTAGATATCGGAAACCTTCGGCATCAACAACATTCCCTGCGCCTACCAGCACCGTGTCGCCATACTGCTCCCGGATCCAGCTGATCGTATCCGACTGCCAGATGCTGAACCCGTCCGAGGAGTCGATACAAAGCACATCTGCTCCCGCTTCTATCAGTGCAGGGACACGAACCTGGTAATCGTGGGTATTGATCCCGGCACCGGTGATCAGTCTTTTCTGTTCATCCAGCAGCTCCAGAGGATTTTCTTTGTGTTCATCGTAATCCTTCCTGAACACCATCCCCACCAGATGACCCTGCTGATCAACAATCGGCAGCTGGTTCACTTTATGATCCCAGATGATATCGTTCGCTTCGCTGAGATTAATGCCCTCCCGGCCCACAATCAGGTGGTCCAGAGGTGTCATAAACTCGCTGACAGGCGTATCGGTTGTCATACGGCTGATCCGGTAGTCTCTGCTGGTGACAATGCCCAGCAGTTTACCGTGAGCGCTGCCATCTTCAGTAACCGCCACTGTAGAATGGCCCGTTATTTCCTTGAGTGTCAGTATATCGGCCAGCGTATGGTCTGGTGTCACATTGGTATCGCTGGTGACAAGGCCGGCCTTGTATTTTTTGACCTTCCGAACCATGTCCGCCTGCTTGTCCACAGGCTGTGAGCTGAACACAAAAGACAAACCGCCGCTTCTGGCCAGCGCGATGGACAGAGTGTCGTTTGAAACTGCCTGCATGATCGCCGATGTGACCGGCAGACTGATGTTCAGCCGGCTCGCTTCTTTTCCTTTACGATATTTAACAACAGCCGTTGATAAAACTACATTTTCCGGTCTTGTCTGATAATCTGTCAGGTTCGGAATCAGCAGATACTCATTGAATGTACGCGATTCCTGTTCGAAGATCGTCGCCATATATTTACCTCCGGGTACAACAGTTATTCAGTCAGCCCATTCGTTTTTTCCTGAAACTCAGCGCAGCCTTCAGGTACCCTCTGAACAGCGGATGCGGGCGTATGGGGCGAGATTTAAATTCAGGATGATAGATTACACCAATGTACCATGGATGGTCATCTAGTTCAACAGCTTCCACCTGTCTGCCGTCAGGCGAAAGGCCGGAAAAGACCAGACCGGCCGCTTCAAGTTTATCTTTCCATGACAGATTAAACTCCCAGCGGTGATGATGGCGTTCTGATATCAGATCACGCTGGTAGGCATCCTGAAGTTTTGAACCAGGCCGTATAACGCACTCACAGGCACCGCGGCGCATCGGTTTTTCCTCCGGTGACAAATGCATGCCCTCTTCGCTGACGCCATTCTGATCGGCAAGTGATAAATCGGGCAAAACAAAAATGGGCTGACACGATATCTCCGATTCGGTTGAATGTGCGTTCTGGATACCGGCAACCTTGCGCGCG
>SLHU01000054.1 GCA_007135995.1 Clostridiales bacterium
GCTTTCGATCCCGATTAAGTAAGATGTATCTCCGCCATTAAACGCATAAAAGAACCTCCGTCATCACCAGAATAAGACGGAGGTTCTTATTTTATCAATTTGGCAAAGAAAACTGCTTCTGAATATGTATTGAGGAGAGGTTGAATTTGCCCTTTCCATGTCTATTGAGCCACGCAACATCATGACGATTGTACGTTTGCCCTCTTGCTTTTGCTTCAGATCCGGAAAGAACCTGCTGCTGCGGGCAAAAAAAGCTTAAGCGTTGATTATGCGTTGTCCGCCCATCCAGGGCTGCAAAACCTCAGGGATGAGGATGCTGCCGTCTTCCTGCTGATACTGTTCAACAATAGCCGGGAATATGCGGCTAGTCGCCAGGCCGGAGGCATTAAGTGTGTGCGCAAAAGCAGGTTTGCCAGTGACTTTGTCTCTGTATCTGATATTACCGCGGCGAGCCTGATAATCACCTGCGCTAGAAGCCGAGCTCACTTCTTTGTAATCATTCATGCTGGGGATCCATACTTCAATATCATATGTCTTGCGCATAAAAGCGCTGCAGTCACCGGCTGCCAGTTTGCTTAGCCTGTAGTGAAGACCCAGTTTTTCAACCAGGTTCGCCGCTTTATGCACCAGTTCTTCGAGCGCTGCTTCAGAATGATCTGGTTCAGTGTACTGAAACAGTTCGATTTTATTAAACTGATGTCCGCGAATCATTCCTCTTTCCTCAGCACGATAACTGCCTGCTTCTTTGCGGTAGCAAGGGGTGAAAGCGAAATATTTCAGCGGCAGTCTGTCTGTATCTATGATTTCATCACGATGCAGGTTGACGAGCGCTGTTTCTGCTGTCGGGAGAATAAAATGTGTGAATGACTCCTTATCATCTCTTTTAAGCTGAAAGACATCTTCCTCAAACTTCGGAAACTGTCCGGCAGTATAGCCGCAGCTGTAGTTGAGAATATGCGGGGGCAATAACATCTGGTAACCATCCTGAAGATGCTCTGCGATAAAAAAGTTCAGCAAGGCCCATTCGAGCCGGGCACCATCGCCTGTATAAATCCAAAAACCGCTGCCGCCAAGCTTTGCGCCCCGCGCATAATCAATCAGACCTGTTGCTTCAACAAGATCCACATGATGTCTTGGACTGAAGCTGAAAGAGGGTTTTTCACCGCTGATTTTAATCACCTGATTATTTTCTTTTCCTCCGGCGGGCACATCATCAGCAGGCAAATTGGGCAATGAGGCAAGAAAACTGTTCTGCTTTTGCTCAAGCAGGGCCAGCTGTTCATCACCCTCCCTGACCGCATCGCTGATTTTTTTCATGTCTGCCAGAACAGACGCAATATCTGTTCCTTCTTTTTTCATTTTGGGAATGAGCGCTGAAGTCTTGTTTTTTTCAGCTTTCAGATCCTCTGTTTGTTTGATCAGCTGTCTGCGCTGCCTGTCCTGTTCCAGGAAAGCGGTGAAATCGACTTCAAACCCTTTATGCGACAATTTTCCGGCCACAAATTCAGGGTGATTTCGAATTAGATTAATATCCAGCATATATGCCTCCAATCAGTATTCATCAGACTGCCGGCAGGCAGCCAATAAGACCATTTCATTCCTGTTATCATATCACAGGGGGATGAATGCTGAAAAGATGCAGCGCGGATCTTATTTAGACTTAATCTTCCTGAGCGCCTGCAAATCCCTGATCGTGAATGCCTGCCGGTAAAAATCTATCATACCTTCTTTTTTCATCCTTCCAAGCTCGCGTGACAGCGAAGGACGGGAAACATTCAGATAGTCCGCCATCGCTTCCCGATTAAAGGGAACCATAAAGGTAGTGTTTCCTTTCTGGACATAGGCATCATACAGAAATGCCGCCAGTTTGCGGCGTATCCGCTTCATCTGGAGATAATGGATGCGATTGTTCATATTGACAGCCCGCTGCGACACAATGGTCAGCATATTCCGGATCAGCGTCTGGTGCGCAAAACAACTGTCAGCGCAAGGACTGCTGATTCTGTCAGCCGGTATCATCCAGATGCGGCAGTCTGTTAATGCGACTACATTATTGAGCCATCGCTCAACGCCGGAAAACGCTGATACTTCACCAAACACGTCTGAGCGGCTGAATGTCCCCAGAATAAGTCTTTCTCCTGTAACATCATCTTTTTGAACCAGCACTTCACCATCCATCACAATGCCCAGGCTTGACTGAGGAGCACCCGCCTGAAATATAAGCTGTTTTTCTTTACAGATAATCTCATTGATCTGAAAACACGTTAGTAAAACCCTAAGTTCATGCGTGCTGACATTCTTGAAAAGCTGGCAATGACTGGCCGTGTCTAGATCTGACTGGCTATAGTCAGGCTGAACCATACGCTTCTGCTGCTGCATCCTTAACCTCACCGCACTTCGTAGCTATAGCTACGTAATTTTAAGTGTTTATATTGTACACTAAGCAAGTATCAGACTTCAAATAATCGTGTATCAACTGTTATACATGAAGTCATACACCCAGGAGGTTGTCATGAAAAGAAAAATAATAGAAATCAATGAAGAAAAATGTAACGGCTGTGGTCTTTGTGTCACAGCTTGTCATGAAGGAGCACTTACCATGGTTGACGGCAAGGCTAAACTGATATCTGAAAGTTATTGCGACGGCCTTGGTGACTGTCTGCCTCAATGTCCAACTGATGCGATTATCATAACCGAACGGGAGGCTGATCCGTTTATCGCTCCGGCACCTGGCTCGCCAGCTGATATAAAGCTCAAAAACCCGGCAGATCGTGACCAAAATAAACCCGGCACACCTGTTTTCACCTGCCCGGGCACACAGGCACGCTTGTTTGCGCAAGCACCAGAAACCAAAAAGCCCCTTGATCTTCCTGCTTCAGCTGCAGATCCTGTCCATGACAATCAGGTTCAGTCAGAGCTGCGCCAGTGGCCTGTTCAGATTAAACTCGCACCTGTCAAGGCGCCGTTTTTTGATCAGGCACATCTGCTCATCGCAGCTGACTGCGCGGCCTATGCCAGAGCAACCTTTCATAAGGACTTCATGCGCAATAAAATCACAATCATCGGCTGCCCGAAACTTGATCATGGAGACTACTCAGAGAAACTGGGTCAGATTATTGCCAGCAACAATCTGAAAAGCATCACGATCGTCCGAATGGAAGTCCCTTGCTGCGGCGGACTCGAACAGGCTGCTAAACAGGCAATGCTTCAGTCTGGCGAGTTAATTCCATGGCAGGTCGTGACAATTGGTACAGATGGCAGCCTTCTTGACAATTAAGTCATTGAGGCTGATGATTAAACTAAACAAACTAATCAAACCAATCAATAATATGCCTGTCCACGACAGGCATAATCATTAGGAGGATTTTATGACTAATATGTATTGTTTTCAATGTGAGCAGACAATTGCCGGCAAAGGGTGTACAGCGATCGGTGTTTGCGGTAAACAGCCGTCAACCTCGGACCTTCAGGATCAGCTGACTGTTGCCCTGATTGAACTGGCGATGGTTATGGAAGATCAGCCCATGACAGATCATGCGGCGCAGCTGATGATGGAAGGACTCTTCACGACTGTCACAAATGTGAATTTCGATGATGTATCGATAAAAAAACTAATTGGACTTGTTGAAGCGGAGACAAACGCATATCAGACACAAAGTATCAACTGTGAAGCCTGCAGCGGCTGCTGCAGCGTCCAGACTGACATCTCGTCACCTGATGAGCTGTTTAAGGGCGACCCTGATATCGTCTCCCTGCGGTCGCTGCTTTTGCTTGGTCTGCGCGGAATGGCAGCTTACGCATATCATGCATATGTTCTTGGCAAGCAGGACTCAGAAGTGACGGAGGCGCTGTTTGAAGGCATGAGAGTGGTTGGGACAAATCGTTCGGCTGAGGCCTGGCTGAAAGAGCTGATGAAATTCGGTATGGATAACTACCGTTGTATGGAACTGCTTGACGAAGCCAATACCTCAGCCTATGGCAATCCATCACCAACCCCTGTGACGATGAAAATCGAGAAAGGACCGTTTATTGTTGTTTCCGGACATGATCTTCATGATTTGAAACAGCTCCTCGAGCAAACAGAGGATAAGGGTGTCAATATCTATACGCATGGTGAGATGCTGCCGGCTCACGGATATCCGGAGTTAAAGAAATACAGTCACCTGAAAGGTAATTTCGGTACTGCCTGGCAGAATCAGCAAAAAGAGTTCCGCGATGTTCCCGGCGCGTTCCTGTTTACAACAAACTGTCTGATGCCGCCCAAAAAGACCTATGCCGACCGCGTATTCACAACTGCTGTGGTAGAGTACCCCGGTTTGGTTCATATTCCTGACAGCATCACGGGTCAAAAAGACTTCTCCCCTGTCATTGAAAAAGCACTTGCGCTTGGCGGTTATAAGAGTGACAAAACCATGACCGGCATTAATGGCGGCAGTGAACTGACCACAGGTTTTGGTCATGCGACTGTTTTATCGGCAGCTGACAAGGTCATTGAAGCAGTTCAGTCAGGTGCGCTGAAGCATATCCTTCTGGTTGGCGGCTGCGACGGTGCAAAACCGGGGCGCAATTATTATACAGATATTGTCGCACAATCGCCGGCTGATACACTTATTCTGACGCTCGCCTGCGGCAAATACCGTTTCAATGATATGGATATCGGCAACATTGGTCCCTTCCCGCGTATTATGGATATGGGACAGTGCAATGATTCCTATTCCGCAATAAAAGTAGCGGTTGCTTTGTCAGAAGCATTGGAAACTGATATCAACGATCTGCCGCTTACGCTGGTTTTATCCTGGTATGAGCAAAAAGCAGTCTGTGTCTTGCTGACACTGCTGGCGCTTGGCGTAAAAAATATTTACCTGGGTCCGACATTGCCGGTTTTTGTTTCAGAAAACGTCCTGAACATACTGGTAGAGCAGTTTGGCATTCGTCCTGTCGGTTCAGCTCAGCAAGATCTGGCTGATATTCTCGGAGCCTGATCTGAAATCTGTATGCAGCTGAAAAGAGCTGGCTTAGCCAGCTCTTTTTTATGGCACCATTATGTGATACCATCACGTTGTGTACGATATGCTTAAAGACATATCCTGCCGTAAATCATAATCGGCAAATTTTAATCATTTTTCATCAGGAGGATTAACTATGGTTGACTGTATTGTTATTGGAAAAGGTCCGGCAGGCTTGTCTGCGGCGATCTATGCTGTGAGAGCAGGTCTTACAGTGCTGGTGATCGCCAGAGGCGCAGGCGCGCTGGAAAAGGCAGAGAAGATTGAAAATTATATGGGATTTGAACAGCCGCTGAGCGGCACTGAACTCTTATCTCAAAGTATCGCGCAGGCTAAACGGCTTGGTGTTGAGATTATCAGTGATGAAGTGACAGGTGTGAGCTGGCAGGATCAGTTTACTGTTCATACTGCGCGCCAGACTTACGAGTCTGTCAGTTTGATATTGGCAACAGGCATGCCGCGCAAAAAATCATCAATAAAAAGACTGGATGAATACGAGGGAAAAGGTGTTAGTTATTGCGCCACTTGCGACGGTTTCTTTTATCGCGGCAAGACGGTTGCGGTTGTCGGTGACGGCGATTATGCTTTTCAGGAGGCTAGTGAACTGAAACCCTTCGCTGAAAAAATTTACCTGCTGACCAATGGACGTCCGTACAAAAGTGTGAAGCAAGATGACCGCATTCTGGTCAGAGAAGATAAGGTGACTGATATTAAAGGTCAGGATAAAGTGGAAGGTCTTGTTTTTGAAGAAGGACAGATGCTGCCGCTCGATGGCATTTTTGTTGCAGAAGGCACGGCTTCAGCACTCGACCTTGCCTTGAAGCTGGGACTTGAAAACGATGGAAAAAATATTTCAGCTGATAAAGAGACACAGGCCACAAATCTGCCAGGTGTTTTCGCGGCAGGCGACTGCACCGGCGGCTTGCTCCAGATCGCTGTTGCGGTTGGAGAAGGTGCTAAAGCCGGCCTGTCAGCGGCTGCATTTGTTAAAGAACTCCGAGGTGAAAAGGTCAAGCCTGTTCAGTGGTAAATATATACTGACATAGCAGCAATCAAAGGTACTCAGCCCGCTCATTTTTTCAGCAGGCGGAGCGCATTTAATACGGCCAGCAGGCTTACACCCACATCAGCGAAAATAGCCTGCCATATGCCGCTCAGACCAAAAACGGCCAAAATCATGATCAGCAGTTTCAGGCCAAGCGCCAGAAAAATATTCTGCCGGACAATGCGAGCCGTTTTTCTTGCTATCTCAAAACCCTTTGGCAGGCGGTCAAGTCTGCCAGACATCAAAACAGCATCGGCATTCTGAATAGCCGCGTCACTGCCGGTTCCCATGGCGATGCCCACATCTGCCATGGCCAGAGCCGGTGCGTCATTCATGCCGTCTCCCAGAAACACTATAACCTGTCGTTTTTTCTTTTTCAGTGACTCGATCAGGGCTACCTTCTGATCTGGAAAGGCGTTTCCGACCGCATGCTCTATTTTCAGCTGATCAGCGATGTCCTGAACAACGGCCTCATGATCACCACTGAGAAGAACAAATTCTTTCAATCCGTTTTTTCTAAGCGCTTTCAAGCTGTCTGCTGCTTCCGGCCGAGGACTGTCAGCTAGAAAAATCCTGCCTTTATATTGCCCGTCCGCAGCTAGATAAAGCACAGATTCACTGCGATTATCCCCTTTCGCCGGCATAGGGCAGTCGATCTTCTGCAACTCAAGCAGCCGGCGGCTCCCAAGCAGCATATGCATGCCGTCAACTGTCGCTTTCATGCCAAGTCCCGGCAGATCCTTCATATCACTGGCAAGTTGCAGATCAGACTGTTCACCGCTTTCTGCCTGCCAGGCACTCACAATAGACTTTGCGATTGGATGCCTGGAATTTGCCTCCATCAAAGCTGCCGTTCTCAGCAGCTTTGTCTCGGGCCAGTCCGGCGACTCTATTTTGCTGACTTTAAAGTCACCACTGGTCAATGTTCCGGTTTTGTCAAGAACCAGGACATCAGCTTCAGCCATTTTTTCCAGATACCGTCCGCCTTTGACAAGCAGTCCTGCTCTGGAAGCACTTCCCAGTCCGGCAAAATAAGTCAGCGGCACTGACAAAACGAGTGCGCAGGGGCATGAGATCACCAATAAAATCAGCGCACGGTACACCCAGTCAGTAAAAGGCTGATTCAGCACAATTGGCGGCACTACCGCGAGGAGCAAGGCCAGAGCAACCACAGCAGGTGTATAAACTGCCGCGAACTTCGTAATGAAGTGCTCAGCAGGCGCTTTTTTTTCAGCAGCTGAATTGACCAGATCCAGGACACGGCTGACAGCTGAATCGGCAGCCGGTTTATCTGCCTGAACTATAATACGTCCATTTCCGTTAATAAACCCAGCCTGAACTGTATCGTTTTCAGACACCGCACGAGGCATGCTTTCACCTGTCATGGCAGATGTGTCCATATCGGAGCGCCCTTCAATCACATGGCTGTCTGCAGGCACACGATCGCCTGGTAAAATCAGCAGATGATCGCCGGTTTTCACATCCGCAGGATCAATTTCACTGATTATCTGACCGCTGACTAATCTGGCTTTGTCTGGCCGAAGATTTTGCAAAGCTGCAATAGATCGTCTGGAGCGGTCTACGGCAAGGTCCTGAAAAAAGTCTCCAGTCTGATAAAACAGCATGACAGCGACTGCTTCAGGGTACTCCCCAATAATCAGAGCTCCCGCCGTTGCGATCGTCATCAGCAAATGCTCAGTGAAAAGTCTATGCTGACTAATACGCTTCACTGCTTTATAAATGACGTCGCAGCCGAGCACCAGATAGGCTGCCAGATAAGCCGTCACCTGCATAGCACCCTCACGAATCAAAAAAAGTGCGGCTGCCAGAAGTAAAAAACCCGCTGTAAGCCTGATCAATTTTTCTCGATTGATCACATTTTTATCTGATCCGGGCAGATCCTGCGGATTACAGTTTAACTTTCCACACGCTGAGCAGGAAGCTTCCGAACCGAGCATTACCTTTTCACCTGCTTTTGTATTTACTTGATTGACAATTTCTAAAGGCTTCATATTGCTCACCTTCCTGCATTACTCATTTATGTGCTCAAGCGCGATTCTGACGAGCTGGCTGACATGATCATCC
>SLHU01000358.1 GCA_007135995.1 Clostridiales bacterium
TAGGAGGGCAGCCTGGGTGTAAAGATATCCTTCTCAACAGATAACAGGCAGGGCAGCTGCAGTTTAACTGTCTGAATCAAGTTTTCAAGCGGCAGCAGTGCTGTCAGGTGCGGCTCTGGATCTTCTGATACGATCTTCTGGATGGCTGAGACAGGTCCTATATAAGGAATATCAAGCCAGGCAGCCAGTTCTCCGCCAATCTGGGCTGTATCACCATCGGTCGTCTGCTTGCCGCAGAGGATCAGGTCGAAGCGCGGCAGCAGGCGAATCGCCTGGCTAAGGGTATAGCTTGTCGCCAGTACATCCGCTCCGGCAAATGCGCTGTCGCTGAGCAGGCAGGCGTCATCCGCACCCATGCAGATCGCTTCCATCAGCGTATGAGCCGCTTGTGCCGGCCCCATCGTTAAAACGGTAATCATCCCCCCATGCTGCTGGCGGATCTGAAAAGCCGTCTCCAGCGCGTACAAATCATAGGGGTTCATTTTGCTGTCCGCGCTTTCGCGAATCAGAACACCGGTTTTCGGGTTCACGTCCACCTGTGATGATCCGGGAACCTGTTTGATACAGACAATCTGATGCAGCATCTATTGACTCCTGTTATATTTTTGTCGGATGATATGATTTGCCGGATGATATGATCTGGAAGGCGTCGGCATCAGCATAAACAACCGGGACATCTAGCATAGTCGGTTAAGCAAAATATCCGTTTGTTCAGGCTGTCTTTATCTGATGCATAGAATTATAATGATAGTGAGAGCAAAGTTCAACCGAAGCGGTTTTCTGCTGCGTGCCGGTTCACGATTTCTGCAAGGAGCTGATAATCTGAAAGAAACAGGAATGACAAATACGATCAGGCTGTCCGACTGAAGATACACGAAGAAACCAGCAGAAACAAACGGTTCAGCCAAAACGTTTTAATACTGTTTTGTGCCTTGAGCATAGCGAAAGGAAGGTTTATGTTAATGAAAATCAATTTTAACACGGATACAATGCGCGACCGGGTCTACGCCTGCTGGCTGGGCAAAAATATCGGCGGCACCATGGGCACACCTTTTGAAGGAAAGCAGGATATCCTTGATATCAAGGGCTTTACCTCAGAACCGGGTAAACCTTTGCCCAATGATGATCTTGATCTGCAGCTGGTCTGGCTCAAGGCATTAAGCGAGGTTGGACCGCAGGCGCTTGACGCCAAAGTGCTGGGGGAATACTGGCTCAGCTATATAGGTCCGCCCTGGAACGAGTATGGTGTCTGCAAAGCCAATATGCGTCTGGGGATCGTTCCGCCCATGTCCGGCGAGCTGTTTAACGAAGAGTGGAAGCATTCAAATGGTGCCTGGATTCGAACAGAAGTATGGGCCTGCACCTACCCGGCGCTGCCGGAAAAAGCGATACGCTTTGCCTTTGAAGATGCCTGTGTCGACCATGGTTTCGGTGAAGGCACATTTGCCGCCATTTTTGTCGCGGCGATGCAGTCAGCGGCTTTTGCTGTTGACGATCTGGACAAGCTGATCGAAATAGGCCTTTCTAAAATTCCTGAAGACAGCCGCGTTGCCCGCAGTGTAAAACTGGTCCTCGATTGCTATGACAAGGGGATGAACTGGCAAGACACGCGCAATAAAGTTGTTGAGGACAGCTCAGATTTGGGCTGGTTCCAGGCACCTGCTAATGTGGCTTTTGTTATCCTTGGCCTGAAATACGGTGAATGTGATTTTAAAAAATCGATGATCCTGGCGATAAACTGCGGTGATGACACGGACTGCACGGGCGCTACACTTGGCGCGCTGCTGGGCATCATGTATGGTACAAAGGCGATTCCCCAAGACTGGCAGGCCTATATCGGCGATGATATCATCACGATTTCGATTATTACCGGAAATGCCCGCTTCCCCAAAAGCTGCAGCGAGCTGACCGATGATATTATGGACATGCTGCCTGTAACAACCTATGCCGGATTCGGCAGGCCATCGGAGCTGTCCGCGGCGAGCGGTAAGCTGGCAAGGGTGACTGTATCAGAGCAGCCGGATCTGATTGAAGATTTTAACCCTGACAGTTTCCTTGGCCGCGGATTTGTTGATAGTATCAAGTGTCGTGCACAATACTCCTTCACCGAAGAAAACGAATATGTGACTGCCCTGATCGAGTTCGATAAAGCACCCATCATCGCTGCCGGCGGCGCAATCAATGTCAAGATTACGCTGACCAATCGCAGATGCATTGATTACAAGAGCTTTCTTTGCGAATGGATTTTGCCGGAAGGCTTTGCCGCAACCGGAAACGCTGTTTCAAGAGTCAACTGGCGCGGTAAAGACAAAGAAAATCATGATCAGTCTTTGTTCACAATCACCGCACCAGAGCAGATGATGCCGGTTAATAACCTGATACTCAGGATATCCAGTCCCGGCCGCTCAAAGCCCCTTCTGGTACCCATTGTCCTGCTTAGCTAAGTATGCAGCTAAGCGTTATGCCGTCAGCGAAGCATTCTGCTAGGCATTATGCCGTCAGCGAAGCATTCAGTTAAGCATTATGCCGTCAGCGAAGCATTCAGCTAGGCATTATGAAATCTGGATCCGTGAGGATTAACACAGACACGGCACTGCGCCGCGTGGCCGGCCGCGCTGTAGCCGGTCATACCACCCGCCAGGTTGATGATGTTTTTAAACCCCTTTTGCTTCAGAATGCTGGTTCCCAGGCTGGACCGGTTCCCTGAGCTGCAGGCAAGCACTGTTTTTTTCTTCGGATCAAGCTCATTAAACCGGGTTCGGAGATCAGCCACCGGAATATTGATCGCGCCTTCAATATGGCTGTCCTTAAACTCTCCCGGCGCTCGTACATCCAGCATGATAAATTGATCATGCCCGACGACCCTGTCATGAAGGTCTTCTGCCGAAATCTGCTGCACCGATGAAGACCTTAGTCCGGAGATTGCCCATGCCGTCATGCTGCCATCCAGATACCCCACGATGTGATCAACGCCTGTGCGCCTTGCCCAGACCACGGCTTCCTGTGCCTTGCTGAAACTATCTGCCACCAGCAGGATTTTTTTATCTGTCGGGATGACCCAGCCGGCAAAGGTTGGGAAATTGCCATTCAAATCCAGATGCCACGAACCTGGGATATGCTGGCTTCCGTAAGCCAGGTAGCTTCTTGTATCAAGCACCACGAAGGCATCTTCCTGTATTTTCCGGGAAAAATCCGTTGGGGACAGCTCCTCCAGTTTGGGCAGTTCCTTCAATTTGGCAGGTCCTTTTCTGTTAATATCACTACAGCGGCTGAAGTGGTCCGGTGCCTCAGGCATATTTTCCGTTAAGGACTTGGCAAACGATTGCTTATCTTCGATCTGAAGCACTTGGTTAAAATAACGTTCGTAACCGATCGTGCTGCGCCATTTGGCACCCATATCACGGCCGCAAAGGGATCCGGCTCCATGCGTTGGATAAACTTCACAATAATCCGGCAGTGTCATCAGCTTGTCATGGAGGCTGTGATACAGTTTGCCTGCCAGCTCCTGTGCTCTGTTCGGAAAAAGATCCGGCCGCCCGACATCACCGACAAATAATGTATCACCAGTGAAGACACCTACCGGACTTTCAGACCGGGCTTTGTCGACCACCACAAAACAAAGATGCTCCGGTGTATGACCCGGTGTTTCCAGTACCTGAAGCTCCATATCTTCCAGCTGTATGGTATCTCCTTCAGACAACGGAATATGATCAAACGTGCAGTTTGCAGATTTCGCCACATAGATGTCAGCACCGGTCATTTCCGCCAGGTCCATATGACCGGAAATAAAATCAGCGTGAAGATGGGTTTGAATGATGTGGGTTATTGTGACGCCCTGCGCCCGCGCCCCCTCAATGTAATGACTCACATCACGCTGCGGATCAATGACCGCGCAAGATTTCTGGCCGCACAAAAGATAAGAGCTGTGAGCGATTTTTTCAGTAAAATAATGTTTTAAAAGCATTTTGTGTTATCCTTTCTATGTTCAAGGGTTTAGTTAATGATACGTTAGATGAAAAACAAATAAAACGTTACAATTACAACAATCAGGTAAATAAGCGTCATGCCTCCTCCCGCTTTCAAAAAGTCTGCGTTGCGATAGCCGCCCGGAGAAAGCAGTAATGCGTTCACCTGGTGCGTTGGCAGCATAAATGAATTTGAAGCGCAAACTGCTGCCAGAAGCGCAACAGGCCTGGGATCTAATCCTGCGATAAACGCCATATTGGTGACCAGCGGTACCAGCACCACCACAGCACCCACGTTGGACATAAAAAGTGAAAAAAAGCTGGCGATCAGCGCTACAGCGATCAACAACAGAATAGGCGGCCCTCCCTGGATGGTACTCATAATATGATCTGCCAGCCATTCTGCCGCACCTGTTTTTTGCATGGCAGCACCCAGAGGAATCAGTGCCGCCAAAAGGAAAATCACTTTCCAGTCAACCGACTGATAGGCTTCGGCTATTTTCAATACCCTCAGCAAGATCATAAACACCGCGCCGGTTAAAAAGGCCATGGAAACCGGTGCCCCTATCAGTGTAAAAATAACAGCCGCCGCCAGACACGCTGCCGCAATCCAGGTTTTACCCGGCAGCTTAGTACTTTTCTCGAAGGGCGTAATCACCAGAAAATCTTCGCTGTCATGCAGCTCCGCTATGTGGTCCCACAAACCATGAAGCACCAGCGTATCTCCCTGACGAATCCTGTAATCCGAGAAATCTTCTTCTATCCGCTTTCCCTGACTGAACAGCATCAAAGGTTCTACCGCGTATCTTTTTCGAAGCGCAAATTCCCGAAGCGTCTTGCCGGCAATCTGCGATCTGGGCGGAATCACTGCTTCCACGAATCCGGAAGACTCTGTGTCTCCCAAGGAGGGAAAAAGGGTTTTTACTGTTGCTTTCTTTAGTCCATGCTTCCTGGCAAAACTTTCAACAGTCTCTTTTTGCCCCTGAATGGCCAGATACTGGCCGGCATAAAGCTTAGTGCCTCGCCACGGCGCATACATTGTCCCTTCATTCCCATGAATACCCAGCAGATGCAGGCGGTGCTCTTGCCAGATGCCTGATGTTTCAACCGTTTTGCCATGGAGCGATGAATGTCCGGGTATTTGATAGTACTCAATGATTCGATGCAAATCCAGATGATTCATCAGTTTTTCCTGATATGACTGCTGTTCAAGCTGGTTTTTTCTTTTAGGAAGAATTGTGTCTCCCATCGTACGAAAATAGAGTATGCCCGCGATCATGAGAGCAGCACCCACTGGAAAAACCGCCAGCAGTCCATAGCTTTCCATACCTTCACCAATGAGCAGATCATTTAGAATAATCAGCGGTGCTGATCCCACCATTGTCAGGTTTGCGCCCAGAATGGCGCCAAAGCCCATGGGAATCATCAAAGCAGATGCAGGTATCTTCTGTTTTCGTGAAATCCGCAGGACCACCGGCAGGAAAATAGCGGCCACGCCAACCGTAATCATGATGCCAGACAAAATACCAGCAATCAGCGAAATAGAAATAACGATCTTTTTCTCTTCGGCACCAACAATTTCCACGATCCGCTGTGACAACCGGTCAATGACACCTGTTTTGGATAACCCATGGCTCATCATCATAACGGCAATCATGGCAATCACCGCGTTGCTGGAAAACCCGGAAAAGGTTTCCTGTGCTGTTAATATGCCCGTCCAGCCCAGGGTCAGCATCACTAATATGGCGATCAGATCAATTCTGATAATATCCAGAACCAACATGATCATAGTGAACAGCAGAAGCCCAAATACGATCGCCATTGAAGCATCCATGAAAAGCCTCTTTCTGTCTGATTACGTTTCTTGAAGATCTCATGTCTTTTCCTGCTTACTATTATAACAAATATCCGGTACATCTGGCATTATGGCTGACTTCTGGTGATCATGCTTAGTGTTTACCCTTGTACAGACTTCAGTGCGGGGTCACTTGTCATACTGATTATGTCTGCTGATTTTGCTTAAAATCGGTTTGCGTTTAAATATGCTCTTGATAAATGCGGATCCGGGTTGAACTGATATTCACTTACCGGTAAACTACTAGATAACAGACACATCTAATTGACGCAGGCTGCTTCATGAAGGCTGTAAGTTTTCTGGCAATGAGAGTTAATAACTGAATTAGAAGCGAATGCACATGCGTCTGATCAGAATTAGACAAAATCAACTGAATAATGATGAAGAGGTGGAAGATCATGCCTAAAAATTGCGGACAGAAGTGGTGGCAGGATGCCAAATTCGGGATGTTTATTCATTGGGGACTTTATTCGGAGCTGGCCGGTAAATGGCAGGGCCAGCGAACGGATCATATTGGTGAATGGATCATGAAGCATCTGGATATCCCGGTCAAAGAATACGAAAAAATTGCGGAAATATTTAATCCGGTTGAATTTGACGCGGATGAATGGGTTGAGCTGGCTAAGAACGCGGGTATGAAATATATTGTGATTACCGCTAAGCACCATGACGGCTTTGCCATGTATCACTCCCGTTGTTCGAAGTACAACATTGTTGATGCCACGCCGTTCCGGCGCGATCCGATGCAGGCGCTTGCAGAAGCCTGCCGCAAGAAGGATATCAAACTGTGTTTTTATTACTCGCAGGCACAGGACTGGCATGATTCCGATGGTTATGGTTATGGTCCGGTGCCAGATAAAGAAAAAAACTTCAAGTCTTATCTCGAAGAAAAATGCAAGCCGCAGCTGCGCGAGCTGCTGACCCAGTATGGTGAAATCGGTTTAATCTGGTTTGACACGCCGATGATCATGTCTCCGGAGCATAGCCGCGAAGTGGCTGACCTGGTGAAGAGCATCCAGCCGAATTGCCTGGTCAGCGGCCGTATTGGCAACGAGTTCGGCGATTATATGTCAACCGGTGACAATAAAATTCCTGCACTTCCCTATTATGGAGACTGGGAAGTTCCGGCAACGCTGAATGATACCTGGGGCTATAAAAGTGACGATCACAATTGGAAATCCGCTGATGAGCTGATCAGGCTTCTGGTCAAGATCAACAGCCGTGGCGGCAATTATCTGTTGAATGTCGGTCCTGACGGAAAAGGCAATATTCCACAGCCAAGCGTAGACATCCTCGAACAGGTGGGTCAATGGATGAAAGGAAATGCTGAAAGCATCTATGCCACTCAGCCGGTACCGGTGTTCCCGTACGACATGGATAACATCATATTTACCCACCGTCCGCAGCGGCTGTATATGCACATGTTTGACTGGCCGGAAAAAATCAACATGATGTGTCTGGCCAATAAACTGAAAAAGGTATATGTCCTGGCGACAGGTGAAAAAATACCGTTCACCAGCCAATACATTCCTGCTTCGAAACAGCATCGGCTGACATTTCAGCTGCCGCAGGAACGGCCAGACCCAGTTGACTCAGTCATCTGCATCGAAACTGAAGAAGATGATGTTCTGTTCGATTCGCTCGATTCACTTTGACATGGGAGAACCGTCTCCATGTGTCAGAGGTTATGGGGGCTGCCCGCCTGTGCTTTTTATTGCTGGGCGAGTTTGACTAAAACCGCGGAATATATATCAAAGATTAATCCCTTCCGTTAAATCAACAATCTCCGTGATGTCAATGTTACTTGAGACGTCAGGAAAAAGGAGGAAGACGCATGGTTCAGCCTAAAAAGAAAGCCCTGTTCCTTGGAGATTTCAATGATCCGAATTATCATCCGGCAACAGACATTGACCAGATTGTGATTCAAGTTCTCGCCGATTCCTTCAATGTGACGGTTGAAGAAAATTACGCTGATCTGACACTGGAAAGATTACGCGAATATGACCTGCTGATTAACTACGCAGACAGCTGGGGCAAACGTGGTTCACGGCAGGCAGTTGGCGCCATTCTGGCTTATGCCGCAGCCGGAGGCGCTGTGATTGGTCTTCACAGCGGTATCATTGCCCCCATGGATCTGTACCCGGAGATTCCCATGCTGTTCGGCGCGAGATTCACCGAGCATCCGCCTTATACCA
>SLHU01000031.1 GCA_007135995.1 Clostridiales bacterium
AAAGAGCGAACGATCAATCGATCATTCGCTCCTTTTTCTGTGATACAATGCTTGTATTATTTGGAGGATGAGCCTATGACAAAAATCAGCTTTATGTGCCCGCATTGCGCCGGCCCATTCCAGATTGATGACGAGCACACACTGCACCCGGAATGGCAGTGTCCCTATTGTAATCAGATTTCACATTTCATCATTCAGCAAGGTGAACTCGCTTTGCAATCTGTTTTACAGGAACAGCCTGCAAGGCCAGTGCGCAGCCGCTCAAATTACCCGCACATTCATGCTTCTGACAAGCAGCTTCATCCCAGCGAAGGAGAGAGCGATCTTGTTGCGGAATCTGTCCATAATAACGCAGATCACCATGAAGCTGATCTGACTGATCATAATGCAGACGCGCATCATGCACAAACAGAACCGGTGCCGGCAAAGACAGACGCGCTTTTGCCGGCTGCATCACAAAAAGAACCGGACAGCAGCCAATATACAGACGCAGCTGAAAATGAGAACAAGGCAAAGCAGGCTGATGACAAGCACTCTGACAATAATCTGCCGGAGGATGATATCGCTCATCTGCTGGACAGACTCAAGCAGGCCTATTCACGGCAGCAGCTTCCTTTATTCAACAGTCTGAGCCGGAAAATTCTTGAAAGAGAGCCCATGGAACCTTCCGTGTATGCATGGCGTGCTATCTTAATTGAAAAAGCAGGTGGATTTGGCCGCCATACATGGGCAGATCCCATCTGGCTGAAAAGAATGCCTTCACAAAGAAAGCAAGTCATTTGTCAGCACTTCTACCCGCTGACAACCGCTGCTGGCTTAACCCGTGATGAGCAGCAGCGGCAGATACTGGCTGATACCATCAGTCAGCTGATCGCTGATCAGATTATTCAAACATGCTTTGAAGCGGCACGACTGCAACGGCGCCGGAAATTTTCCGGTCGTTTCCGAAAAAAAGATTTAACGCTCGCGGAGGCATTAAAACAGACCATGCATGATTTAAACGATGCTGTCCCTGCTATTGCAGACATCCATCTTCAAAATCTTATCTGGCATCATCTTCAGCAGCAGGAACCGCAGCTGGCTGAATCCATCAATAAACACTTTCCCTGGCCTTAACTGCCAGTCCATGAGATGCTTCAAACCACTTCAGTTCATCAAAGGGCAATGATTTGTACCAGCGGGGGATGGGTCTTCTGAAGTTGTCATAGTCTTCCAGAATTGTTTTTGCCAGATGAACGGTATGCTGATAGTGATTGTGATCTGCACTGTCCATGACCAGCCGCCTGATTAATTCTGACGCTAAATAAAGGGAAAGCAGCATAAATGATCTGCCTGACTGTTCGTTCGAGTAATACACGTCAATCAGGCCGGTCAGAAAATCTTTGCTGTATAACCTGAAGTCGAGGATTGCCCTGGCAATTTCCAAATATGGGTCGCCATATTCCCATGAATCGAGATCGATCATCTTGATCCCATCATAGCTTGTCTGCAGTATGTTTTGTGTCTGAAGGTTCCCGTGCAGCAGACAAAGTGCCTGGTCAGGCATTATATCAAACCTTTTCTCAACATAACTGGCCAGATCAACCCTAATGCAGTCAGGGATTTTCGCCAGCATATATCGGCGAACGCAGGCCGCCATATCTTTTTTGTATTGAAATAATACTGTTGGACTGCGATGGCCTGTCAGAACACTGTAAAGCTTTTCAGCCTCTATATCACTGCGTTTGCCGATCGCAGTCAGACTATGGATTTTTCGCAGTGCAAGCCCAAGGTGCGCACCAGACATATAGCAGTGCCGTTCCAGTTTGCTAAAATCATTGAACAGACTGGAAAGTGTTTCCCCATGAACCCACTTGGTCATTAAATATACTTTCTGCGCAGCCTGATCCATCCCGTACAAGACTGGTTCCGCGACACAGCCAGCCTTAAGGTCGAGAAACTTCATGATATGGAATGTTTTTTGAAATTTTTCATAATGATCGATTGTCTTGAATTTAATCAGATACTCATGCTCGTTGTGAAAGCGAAGATAAAATTGACTTGCATCATTTGATGTCTGATCAAGTGGTAAAGCTGAAGTCACCTGACTGAATATCTCTTCTTTTGAGTTCCATTGATTTAATTTCTGATTCATTTCACCGCACATGTGGATTTGTTTTGATTCAACCCAGCCACCATCTCAACATATTTTCACCATTATATTCAACTCGCCTTCTGCCAACAATGCATGAAAGTCATAGAGTGCATAAAATAAGGGTCATAAAACAGATAAAATAATTAACCTTTATATTGAAAAGATGGACCATATGCCAATTTAATCACTGCAGATGTATGACATGAGCAACTTCTAACAAGTTATCAGTCAATATTTACATGACGACGTTCAAAATGCATTTTATAATGAAAGGCAAAGCAAATACTTGCTGATCAGAACTCATGAGAACACTTGGATTTTGAAAGGAGCGCTCATGCCTGACTCTTTTTATATGGGAATAGACCTTGGCACATCCAGTATCAGAGCAGTCGTGTTTGATGTGCAGGGAAAACCTGTCCTAAGCAGACAAGAAGAATTTCCTATGATGACAGAACTTGAAAGCCATGCAGAAATTGATCCTGAGTCAATTTACAGACATTTCATCAGTGTGGTGAGAAGCTGCATGCTGCAGCTTTCCGGCAACATGAAGGTGAGGGCAATTGGATTCAGCACGCAAATGCACAGTCTGATGCTGACCGATGAAAAAGGCAAACCCTTGACACGTGTTATGACCTGGGCAGATAACAGGGCGTATCAGCAGGCAGAATCAATAAAGAAAAACTATGACAGTCTGTCTCTTTATAAGAGAACTGGCTGCATCGTTCAGCATCCGCTTTATCCACTGAGCAAAATCTTGTGGTTTAAAGAACAAAAACCAGAATTGTTCAAGCAGGCAGCGTGTTTTCTGACTGTAAAATCATATTTATTATACAAGCTGTATGGCTCATATGTGATTGATTATACAGATGCTTCTGCCAGCGGCCTGTTTAACCTGCATACGTTTACCTGGGATGAAGAAATTATCAGCCAGATACTGGGTCTATCAGCTGACCGGTTTCCCAGACCGGTACCATGTGACTATCTGTTAAGCGGGATCAGCAGTTCGCTCGCTGAGGAGATGTGCCTAGACCCTGACACCCCTATGACGGCAGGATCCGGTGATGGTATACTGGCAAATCTTGGCTGCGGCATATTCGATGCCAGTGCCATGTCCAGCACAGTCGGAACAAGCGGCGCGGTAAGAACAACCGTCAGCAGCCCATTGCTCGATGATCAGCAGCGAACATGGTGCTACTGTCTTTCGAAAGACCGCTGGGTGGCTGGCGGCGCTATCAACAATGGCGGCATCGTTTTGCGCTGGCTGCGTGATCAGTTCAAAGAAACCTTTCAGAAGGATGTTGAAGAACAAGGCTGCTACAATATCTATGCTCTTTTTGACCAATATGCCGCAAGCATCCCGGCCGGCAGTGACCAGCTGACTTTTCTGCCTCTTCTGACCGGCGAAAGATCGCCTAACTGGAATGCTCTGACGAGAGGTGTTCTTTACGGGTTGGATCTCAGGCACAGCCGGCAGCACATTGTCAAGGCAGCGATGGAAGGCATCATGTATCAGATGTTCGCTGTCTACCAGGCGCTGTTTTCAATAAACACCCAGACCAGGCAGATCAGGGCCAGCGGCGGTTATGCGCGTTCTGATGTCTGGCTGCAGATACAAGCTGATATATTTGGTCAGCCGATTGCTGTCAGCAATGTAAACGAGGCATCCGCGCTTGGCGCAGCATATTTGTCGATGCTGGCAGTTGGTGCTGTTTCACGTTTTGATGAAGGGCTCCCAGAAATGACTGTAACGCGCCATTTTGAGCCAGATGAACATCATCGAGAGATATACAGGAACGGTTATAAGCGGTATGCTGATATATATAATCGCTTATATCGGTAAACATTAACCGGCTTGTATTCCGGAAGAAAAACTGAGGTGAATAGTATGTCGATTATGATCGAAAAACCAGAGCTGAAAATAAACGATCAGGAACTGCGCGCTGCCCTGAAGACTTTTATTGAGGGAAAGAATCTAAATAAAATTTTACTGCTGCCGCCGGATATGACCCGGCTGCACTCATACGCCGGACGCATTACTGCCATTTTGTACGAACTTTTGCATGATCACTGTGACATTGATATTATGCCGGCACTTGGGACACATGACCCCATGTCAGAAGAGGAATGCAAAGAATTTTTTGGACCGCATGTCCCATATAACACTATCATTCCTCATCGCTGGAAAACTGATATCACTAAAATCGGAACGATACCAGCTGCTTATGTGAACGACATATCTGAAGGACTGCTTGACGAACCAATTGATATCGAAATTAACAAAATACTTCTGGATCCAGCTTATGATCTGATTTTGTCAATTGGCCAGGTTATCCCGCATGAAGTAGTGGGAATGGCAAATTACAGCAAAAATATTTTCGTTGGGTGCGGCGGCCAGACCGCCATCAACAAATCTCATTTTCTGGGGGCGGTTTATGGTCTGGAAAAATTGATGGGTAAAGACCATTCACCTGTCAGGAAAATTTTTGACTACGCCGAAGAGCATTTTATACAAGATATGCCTTTGCAATATATTCTGACCGTGACAACGGTTGACCAGGAGGATGTCCATCTCGAAGGACTTTACATCGGACGAGACCGTCATCTGTTTGAGAAAGCAATCGTGCTGAGTCAGCATCGGAATTTCAATCTTCTCGACCAGTCACCTCAAAAAGTGGTGGTCTACCTAGACGAACGTGAGTTTAAAAGTACCTGGCTGGGCAATAAAGCGATCTACCGGACAAGGATGGCGATCAAAGATGCAGGTGATCTGATAATTCTTGCACCCGGCGTCAGAAAATTTGGTGAAGATCTCGAAATAGATCAGCTTTTAAGAAAATATGGCTATGTTGGCCGTGATAAGATTTTGCAGTTATATTATGAGAACGAAGATCTGCAGGCTAATCCTTCTGCAGCCGCACATTTAATACATGGTTCTTCTGACAGCCGATTCAATATCACCTATGCGGTCAGACATCTGAGCCGGAAAGAAATTGAATCTGCCGGTTATATTTATGCAGACCTGGATGACATGCTTCAGCGGTATAACCCAAAATCATTGAAGCAGGGGACGAATATTTTGCC
Organism: Clostridiales bacterium; assembly: GCA_007135995.1. Taxonomy (GTDB): domain Bacteria; phylum Bacillota; class Clostridia; order Saccharofermentanales; family UBA5734; genus SLHU01. The sequence continues at coordinate 5,216 of SLHU01000031.1, forward strand.
AGATGGAGAAGAGATTTATTTCATCAGCAATCCTGCTGTTGGATTATGGGCCAGCCGCGACCGCATTATTGAAGATTAGCCTGTCAAAAAGAGATAAGTTCATAACTTCAGGTTGTGATACCGGAAACAAGAAACACATTACGCGGAGGAAATATAAATGAACAAAGCAGATATCGGATTGATTGGACTGGCTGTCATGGGTGAGAATCTTGTGATGAATATGGAAAGCAAAGGTTTTACCGTTGCTGTCTACAACCGCACAGTTGAAAAAGTAAAGCGATTTGTTGAAGGGCGCGCGAAAGACAAAAATATTATTGGTACGTATAGTTTAGATGAACTGATCGATAGTCTTAAGAAACCGCGAAAAATCATGCTGATGGTAAAGGCGGGTGCACCAGTTGATGCGTTCATTGAACAGCTGATGCCCTGCCTTGATCAGGGCGACATTATTATAGACGGCGGCAACTCACATTTTCCTGACTCAATTCGGCGGACAAAATGGGTGGAAGATGCAGGGTTTCTGTTTATCGGCACAGGTGTTTCAGGCGGTGAAGAGGGCGCGCTGAAAGGCCCCAGCATTATGCCGGGCGGTTCAGAAAAAGCCTGGCCGTCAGTCAAACCTATTTTCCAGTCTATCGCGGCGAAAGTAGAAGATGGAAGCCCTTGCTGCGACTGGGTGGGCAATGACGGCGCCGGTCATTTTGTGAAAATGGTCCACAATGGTATAGAGTATGGGGATATGCAGCTGATCTGTGAAGCTTACCATATGATGCGAGAATATCTTGGCATGTCGGCCGATGAAATGCATGATGTGTTCAAGACGTGGAATGAAGGTGAGCTTGACAGTTATTTAATTGAAATAACCAGGGACATTTTGGGATATAAGGATATAGACGGAGAACCGCTGATTGACAGAATTCTTGATACTGCCGGCCAGAAAGGAACCGGAAAATGGACATCTGTTGCATCTCTCGATGAAGGCGTCCCGTTAACCCTGATCAGCGAAGCGGTGTATGCCCGGTTCTTGTCTGCCTTGAAAGACGAGCGTGTTGCTGCGGCAGATGTTCTTTCTGGTCCGAAACCAGTATTCGAAGGTGATCGAGCTGTTTTTCTGAAGGCCGTCAGACAGGCGTTGTATGCAGCAAAAATTGTGTCTTATGCTCAGGGATTTGCGCTGCTTCGAGCAGCGGCTGAAACATATAAGTGGGACTTGAATTATGGTGACATCGCTTTAATGTGGCGTGGCGGCTGCATCATTCGCTCAGCGTTTCTTGGAAAAATAAAAAGTGCATTTGATGATCAGCCTGACCTGAGTAATTTACTCCTGGCACCTTTTTTCAAAGAGAAAATCGATCAGGCGCAAGACGGCTGGCGCAAGGTTGTTTCTACATCCGCTTTGGCGGGTATTCCGGCACCCGCTTTTGCAACAGCGCTTAGTTATTTTGACGGATATAGAAGTGCCCGGTTACCGGCTAATCTGCTGCAGGCACAAAGAGATTACTTTGGCGCACATACCTATGAAAGAACCGACGACGCCAGAGGCAAGTTTTTCCATACGAACTGGACCGGTAAGGGAGGCGATACTGCTTCGTCAACATATAATGCCTGATCAACTGGATCTGACAAACAATCCATTAGCGAAAGCCGTCAATCTGTTAATCCCCGGTTAATAAACCGGGGATTTTTCCCGTACGAATCATATCAGTCATCTGCTTTACGATCGCAGGATCAAATTGTGTGCCTGCACATTTTTCAAGTTCCTCAATCACCAGATTTTTCTTCATCTTCTTTACATGAAGCATCCTGTCACATGCATCAGCAACAGCAAGCAGCCTGGCCTCAATCATGATTCTGTCTTTCGTTAATTTCTTCGGGTAACCTCGTCCATCAGGCCTTTCATGATGTGCTAAAACAATTTCTGCAATATCTTTATAATCTCTTAAACTGCGCAGTATAATATATCCTGTTTCCGCATGTCTTCTAATCTGGTACATTTCATCTTCATTCAGCGGCCCTCGCTTTTTAAGCAAACTGTGTCTGACATTGATTTTCCCAATATCATGATACATTCCGGCCTTTTCAACAAGATCAATGCTGGTTTGCTCAAGCCCGTTCACTTCCGCCAATTGTCTGCAGATGACAGAAACACGTTTCCCGTGCATTTTCTCCTGCTTGTTCTTTCCGTAAAGATTGAGGACAATATGCTTAAAAAGCCGCTGTTCCAATATGTGTCGATCAGTTATTTTCTGGTTATACATCTCATCTTCTGCCACTTTATAAAGATCTGTGAATCGCTGAGCAGGCTTTTCTTTTGTAAAAGAACCAAATGAAACGGATAACACCGACTGTTCCAGCTCGACAATCTCAATCTGCTGCCTGATGCGCTCAAGGACATGTCCGCACTGCTGATGATTCGTGTTTGGCAGCAGAACAACAAACTCATCGCCGCCTACACGTGCGATAATATCATCAGCCCGGCAAGCATCCCGCAGTACGTCCGCAAGCTTAACCAGCAGCCGGTCTCCCGCATGGTGTCCAAAAATGTCATTTGCAGCCTTCAAACCATTGACATCCGCTACAATCAACGATATTGGCAGGTTTCTCTCCACATCAATCCTGCGCAGCTCTGTAACATAAAAATGCCGATTATATAAAGTGGTAAGCTGATCGTGAAAACTTAAATACACAATTCTTTCTTC
>SLHU01000075.1 GCA_007135995.1 Clostridiales bacterium
ACTGCCCCAAAGCTCAGGAATCGTTGGATTTGTGTAGAAAAGTCCCAGATGGTGCAATCGGTTCTGGCTGAAAAACCGGGTCTGATTAATGATCGGTGCCAGGGTGTGCTTATAGCGGATGACATCATCCGGTGTATCTCGAAAAGGTCGCTGCAGAAAGCTTTCTATCCTTGAGTTATAAATAATATTGTCGCCTGTCACTTCTATATTTTCAATTTTCCAGTTAATCGTGTCTCTGATCTGCGAGATGATCGTTAAATTGCTTTCGAAAAACTCCAGTCGGATTTCTTTTTGTGTCTGTCTGGAGGTATAGATACCAAGAAAAATAACCGGGATCAAGACGGTCATTGTAAAAGCAAACGTCAGTTTTTTAAGCAATGACATATCTGCATAGGTTTTCGATACCCAGTTTTTCATAAACCTCACTTCCAGATCAATAGTAAATGATGCGAAGATCATCCTGACTGGTACTATGCCTCAACCAGGAGATGCCGGCGCACAACTCAAGTCACACATCCATGCGCTCCCTGTCGTCAGCAGCTTTATCATAGCATAACTCCTCGATCGGTTGGACAGCAACTGAAATCGTTTTGTCTGTGCAGCTTCCGGGTTTTATTACATCAGATGCAGCAGCGGGGGCTTTACAGCCCCCGCCCCTGCTTTTGTCTGATATGTACGGCACGCTGTTTTTATGCCGAATAACTTCCTATGTGCAGATTATTTCAAACCCGGTCAAATCATTCAAATTGTATTACTGATTGCCAGGCCAGGCAAAGTCTTGGTCCAGCCGGTCTTTCAGCATCTGGAATCGTTCGTTTCTCACTTCGTAAACAGACTCATAACCCATCGCATAAACGGTATCAACCGCATCGCGCCAGATCGCTTCCATTTCAGCTTCTGAATTTGCCATGATCATTCTCGGCAGTTGTTCACTCCAGTACACATCAATTTCAGAAGCAAGTGCCGCTTCATCTGTGCCGCCTCTGGGTGCGAGATCACTAAATGCCATATCATAGAAGGCATATTCAGCGAAATACCGGTCATAATCATAGGTGATTCTGCTATCAGGTCTTTCAGGCGGTCTTGTGATCAGCTGGTGATAAGGTGGATTGAAGAACCACCAGAAGTTGTTATGTCCATAGCGGGCAGCTGCTGCAGAAGAATCTTCATCGAGTGCCTGATTATATTCATCAGTATTCTCAATATAGCCATCTACCCATTCATACGTCACACCTTCAACGCCATAAGCATGTGAAACCTGTCCTTCATCACTATATGAATACTCGAAGAAACGGATAATGCGGTCAACATCCTGTGCGTCATGCGCGATCGCTGAAACAGTCCAGCCAGACATCGCACGGGTGTTCAGATGAACCGGCTGATCTTCACTTTCCAGTCTGATCGGTCCGGCGCCAATCACACGAGCGTCAGGATCATTATTGAATAAAGTCTGAGATTGTGCTTTGTAATCGGAAATCTGGTCGATCAGGACAAAAGCTGCTCCTGAAGCCCACTGCTCTTCAACGTGGCTTCGATCCATTGTGAAGTTGTCAAGTGACATCAGATCTTCTCTGTATATGGTGTTCATGAACCGGAGCACTTCCAGGAAACGCTCGTCATACTGACGTTCAATCAGATTGCCTTCACTGTCCTCTGGCGGAATACCAAAGAAGTTTGACAAAATGCGGATCGCGCCGCCGCCGACACCGCCTTCAATTCCAAGATTGACAGGAATAACCCGATGTCCGTCATAAACCAGTTCCGCGTCTCTCACCGCCCGGAACGCGTCCAGGGCGCCTTCAACTGTATTGAAGTCTTCTCTGCGGATATCAAGCTGATTCATAATATCTTCACGCACATGAATTCCGTCGTTTGTTTCCAGATAATTATCTTCTGTGATATGCTCTTCCGCCCAGAAGAAGGAAGGGATACCATACAGATTGCCATCGTCATAGGTAAACCAGCCAACCAGAGAGTCTGGCAGAATGTCTTTAAAAGTCGGTGCATGCTCATCAATCAGGGGCATCAGCGGCTGTAAAAGCCCACTGGTCTGCATCAGAGGCCATTGTTCAAAATACCAGCCCAGTGTCACAACGTCCGGCAGGTTATCAGATGCGATCATCGCGTTGAGCCGCTCATCCTCACCACCAGATGTTACATTAACCGTCACACCTGTCAGTTCAGTGATATAAGCATCAGTCACTACATTATCCGCATCCCAGTTTTTGTCATACCAGCCTTCATGAACATACCAGTCAATGGTGACAGGCGATGTGTCCCAGGTCCAGCTCGGGCCTTCCATGCCAGGCTCAGTTGTTTCGTCTGTTACGTCTGTTTCATCATCTGGCGTGTCTGTGTCGGCAGCGGTGGTTGTCGTTGTTGTCGGATCGTCAGGATCTGTTTCTGCCGGGGCACAGCCCGCCACGACTGCCATCATCATCGCAATGATGATCAGAATCGACAATTTAATCTTCATTAAAATTTCCTCCTCAGATAGTGTTTTAGCTTGTTTTTTGTGTGCTTCACTTCTGGTTGAATCAGTTTTTATACATCCTTTACGAGAAACATGCTGTCAATCTGCCTGTGAAAAAGTGTATGCTTTGCCACCCCCTTCATTGATCACTTGTCCATTCTTCATATTGATGAACAAACGTGTCTTGATTCATTTGGTACGTGCTGCGTCAACTTCCTGTATCAGCGGACATCCGTCAGCCTTTCAGACAGGCTCTGTCCGCGGGTGATCAACCTTTAACCGATCCCAGCATCAGACCTTTCACAAAGTGCTTTTGCAAAAACGGATAGATCATGATAATCGGCAATGATGTCACAACCATGGTTGCCGCCTGAATGGTCCTTGAGTTGACGGCCGACTGGTCAGCGATCATCTCAGCAGCTCTGCTCGCAAGATGCGTCGCTGCTGAACGGGTCAAGATGATTCTGGTCAGGTAAAGCTGAATTGTCTGCAGACTGCGTGATGATGTAAAGACCATGGCATCAAAGAATGAGTTCCAGTGAAAAACGGCGGTAAATAAGGTAATCGCCGCGATAACCGGCTTAGACAGCGGTAAGATCAGCCGGAAATAGATAGTATACTCATTGGCGCCGTCAATCTTGGCCGATTCATTGATTGATTCGGGTATCTCTCTGAAAAATGCCTGAAAGATAATCACATGCCAGAAATGAAACATCGGCGGGATAATATAGACCAGGAAATTATCCAGAAGACCCAGATTTTTAAAGAGAATATAAGTCGGAATCAGGCCGCCTGTAAAGAACATCGTGATCAGTCCATAGGTCGCGTAAAATGATTTGCCCATCAGGTTTTTGCGTGAAAATCCGTATGAGAAAAGAGAGGTAAACATCACATGCGCAAACGTTCCGATGACAGTTCGTGCGATGGTTACAAAGTAAGCAGACAAAATGGTTCTGTCCTGAAAAACAACGGTATAGTTGGCAAGTGTAAAGACACGCGGCCAGAAGTTCACGCCGCCGCGCAGATAATCATTACCATGATTAAACGAGGCAATCACCGAATACCAGTAAGGATATAAGGTCACGAAGATAACCAACACCATAATAAAGACATTAAAAATATCAAAGATACGTGATCCTATTGAACGATCGTATTTCATAAACTGACCTCCTAGAACAATCCTTGCTCAGTAATTTTTTTCGATGTGAAATTGGCAAGAACCAGCAGAATCATCGCGATCACAGCACGCGACACACCCACCGCGGCTGCATATGAGAAACGCATCTGTGAAAGTCCTGTCTTGTAAATATAGGTATCAATAATTTCGCTTGTGCTGACATTCAGGTTATTTTGCAAAATCCAGATCTGATCAAAACCGTAGTTAAAGCTATTCGCAATGGTGAAAATCATCAGGATGACAATGGTTCCTGTGATGCCAGGTATCGTCACATGCCAGACCCGCTTGAAACGAGAAGCACCATCGATAACCGCGGCTTCATATAACTGACTGTCAACTCCGGCAATCGCTGCCAGATAAAGAATCGCACCCCAGCCAATGCTTTTTGCCATATTGGTCAGAATCGCAAGCACCCAGAAATACCTCGGTTCGCCCCACCAGAAGATAGGCCGCTCAATCAGGCCAGTTCGCACCAGCACATCATTAACCACACCTGTATCCAGTGAGAACAGGCTGATCAGCAGCCCGCCGTAGATAACCCAGGACAGAAAATGAGGCAGATAAGAGATGGTCTGGGTTAAGCGCTTGAATCTCTGGTTACTGATCTCATTGAGCAGCAGGGCAAAAATAAGCGGCGCCGGAAATCCGATCGCCAGTCCGATCATATTCATCGCCAGTGTATTGCGCAAAGCCCGAATAAAGTTGTCATTGGTCAAAAACTGCTGGAAATACCTGAACCCCACCCAGTCGGATTCTGCGATCGTTGAAACAATCGAGTAATCTTTGAATGCGATCAGGATACCATACATGGGTATATAGCTGAAAATAAACAAAAAGATGATTCCCGGCCAAACCATGGTCTGAATATCAAGCTGATTTTTAAATCGTTTAAACTTTTCTTTGCTGAACAGACGTTTTTTGGGTAAAGTCAGTTCTTGCATATAGCTGTTACCTCCCTGCTCTTTATACATTTTTATTTTATCGAGACTGAGAATTGAAAAAGGTATAAATATTTACGATATGCACAAATTTTTTATCATATTAGTATATATACGCATTATTTTGACAATTATATCTCGATAATATCTTGAGATGAGCACCGAACATTGCCTATAATGACAGCAAATGCCTGCAGCTGTTATACATCACTTGTGATAGTGACAATTAGCAGATGGTAATTTGAGTTATAGCTGAGATCAATCTTCAAATTCAAAAAGAGAAGGAGCAGGGAAATGAAAAAAATCGGAGCATGGATTCACTCCAGAGACGATGTATCTCTTGAAGAACAGATTCAGAAAGCAGCAGACAGCGGTATTACCTCAATCCGCTCGTATTCAGTAGACTATTCACGTACCCTGGCGCCCATGCTGAACGCCTGCGGCAGTTCCCTTTACGCAGGCATTCATGTGGACGCCGATGAACTAGTTGCTAACTGGCGCTCGCAGGTGAAGCTCGATCAGCTGGAAGCGTATAGCCAGATGGATGTACCGCTCGACGCGATCTGTGTCGGCAATGAACTAAGGCAGTTTGGAGACCATCCGGACAAGAAAAAATTCACAGCCCGAATTTCGTTCGCGCTGGCCAATGTGCTGCATACGTATCGGGAATGGCTCGATAAAAAGAACATGAAAGTACCCCTCACGTATGCCATGGAAGGGATTGTCTTCGATGATGATGGTGTTTTCTTCGAGCATCTCTGGCCACTGGTCGATGCCTGTGATATTGTCTCAATCAACCTTTATCCGATGGGCAAGGCAGCCTGGCATGGACCTGTTCAGTTTGAGGAAAGCAAACAGCTGCTGACCAATGCCCGGGTACGCAACAATCGCTTTTTACGCTATGAGACACAGCTGCGTCAGGTGCTTGACACCATGAACAATCTCAATAAACCGCTGATCCTCAGCGAAACCGGTTTCCCGTCCGCGATTGCCTGTGAAAAAGACCCGAATGGCCTGATTATTCCGGTGAGTGACAATGAAAAGTACGGGCAGGCGATGGCGCAGTTCATGCAGATCATCCATAAGGCGAATGCCGATTATGAAGGTACACTGGAAGCCATTTATTTTTACGAATGGCGTGACAATCTTTATCATGCCAAAATAAACAATATAGAAGACAGTCCGATCCATACGGCCTTCGGATTGTGCGACCAGACCGGCACACCCAAATTTGATATCAAAAAAGTTTTGAGCGGATCTGAGAATTGATGTGGAGACTATTGAGAAGAACCTTACATTGAGATTAACCCTACATTGAGAATAACCTTTCAAGGAGGCATACTCATGCAAGCAAAAATGTCATTAGAACCTGTTGCTAATAAAATGCCGCATTTTGAATCGATTGAAGGCCGGCAGGTGCTCCATGTTGACGGATTGCCCTATACCTCTTTAACCGTTGAAATCCCCTGGTGGGATATTGTCTGGGGTAAACATAAGGAAACCATGCAGGTGTACGATTATCTGTATCCGGCGGCAGCTAAAATGGGGCTGAACACTATCAAAGTCCCGGTTAAGTGGTCGATGGTTGAACCGGAAAAAGGGGTTTATGATTTCACCTATGTTGATCATGTGATTGATCTGGCCAGAAAAAACAACTTGAAAGTCATTCTTGGCTGGTTCGGGCACTATGCCAGCGGTGACGGTTCGATCTACCGGAATCTAACCAATGAGGTGTTCGCACCCATGTATGTGGTGGAAGATGAGACGACCTACCCCAGAGCGATCGATGCCGACGGTGTCTCCCATCATAATTCTGCTTCATACGACGATCCGTCCATTGTAGATGTTGAAACCAAAGCATTTTGTGCTTTCATGAAGCATATTCGTCAAATAGACGAACATGCTTATACAGTGATCATGATTCAAGTTGAAAATGAGATCGCCGTTTTTGGCTACGATCGTCAGAACCGCAGCATGTGGCGCAATCACAGCCCCGCATCGAATGCGTCATTCGCGGCCGGAAGCTTTCGCGACGATCTGCACTACAGTGCCTGGAGTCTGGCCGCCAAATGGCTCAGGCCCCTGACGAATGCCGGCAAAGCCCTTTATCCGCTGCCCTTCTTCGTCAATTTCGTTGGCGGCCAGCTGACAGACTGGATGGTGGGCGGCTCACCAGGTGAAGATGTGGCCACGTATCTGGAAAACTGCCCGGCGATTGATTTTTGCGGACTGAATCTCTATGTTCAGCCGGGACGTTCGATTAATGATCTGCGCGGCGCGCTGCTGCAGTACCGTGTTGGCCGCAATCAGCCGGCGATCACTGAAGCGAATAGTGATCTAAGCCAGATGGCACCCCGCATGGCATTTATGTCGATCGGTGAGTTCGGGTCGCCTGTCTTTGCTCCCTGGGCCCTGAATATTTCATATCCAACACCCTTCCAGCCGTACGTGAAACCTGATGGCGCTATTGCCAATGGCGGGCCCGATCTTAGAGACTGTTACCAGACCTTGCAAAATATCATGGTCCCGGTATCACATTATGGCGGAACAAGTCAGCTGAAAGTTTTCATGGCGGTTCAGCCAGGGCAGAAATTTTCAGATACCCGTGATCTGGGCGGACGAAAAATAACCGTACAGGGGCAGGATAACGGCCAGGCAATTGTGATTCATATGGGAGACAATGAATATCTCGCGGCAGGTTATCGCTGCAGTATCAGCATTGAGACCGAAAAAGCCGTCTGGCCGGATTTAAAGCAGATCAGTGTAGAAACCGGCCGCTGGCAAGGCACCCAGTGGACTGCCGAAGAAGCGTCACATCATACGATTAATCAGAGCACCGGCCAGGTGGGTCTGTCACTGGCTGCACCGGCGGTGGTAAACATACGCGTTTAGCAGCAAGGCGATACAGGCAGTCGGCTGCGCTTTTGGCGATAATCACCCGTCTGTCCTGTGTCAGTGCTTCCAGCGCCTCAAAACCGATCGCTTCGCCATAACCGGCCAGCGCCCTGGCCAGAAGCAGTTTCAGCATCGCCAGACGTTCACGGACCAGGTCCAGGTCAAAGTCATAGATGTCCCGGACTTGCTCCGTGAAGATCTCTGGCAGATGCAGCAAGCGTTTCAGTGCCGGGATAAGCTCCGGCCTTTTTTTTGCCTCGGCTATTCTGGCGATGGAGTCGATAACTGAGAACAGGCAGGTCTTCTCGTTATAATAA
>SLHU01000067.1 GCA_007135995.1 Clostridiales bacterium
CTTTTAAGATCGCTTTGCCTGGCGGACCGCTTGTATCCAGTATATACGCTTGCCGTGATTTCAGATAATCAGGTTCGAAATTCGATATACCCTGAAGATGCGCTTCTTCTGCCACTGACAATAGTATTTCGATTGATCTGTGTGTGCTGTTATTTTCAATCATCGTTTCAATACATTCAAAAATAGCGGCTATGCCAGCAACATCATCCGCGCCAAGAACAGAATCCTTATGACTGCGTATAATGTGATCGTCACCGATAATCGCTTTTTTATTAAGGCCAGGCTCAACGGTGTCAAGATGAGCAGACAGCAGTATAGGCTCCAGCGTTTCATCGCCTTCAACTCTTATATATAAATTACCGCAGTTTCCGCCAATCTTCTCACCCGCTTTATCTTCCTTTACGCTGCAGCCCAGATCATTAAATTTCTTTATCAAGTAATCAGCAAGATCGCGTTCTTGCTTAGAGACTGAGTTGAAAGAAATCATTTCAAGAAAGTTTTCAATAAGTCTGTTTTCGTTAATCATGACACAGTTTACCTCATTGGTGAATCATTTTGTTAATCGTCTGATATGCTTGCGCTGAACCGGCATGCCGGTTCTTATCAAGGTGTGCAATAAGCCTTGGCATAAGCCTTGGCAATCGTGCGAAAGCCGCTTCTGGGCCGCAGGTTCATACGAGAGGCTGGTTTATATGCTGTCATCTGTGTTCAACATGCCCGTTGTCTTGAATCCGGCAAAGCCCTGCTGACGCAAAACTTCATAGGCTGCAATTGCCACAGCATTTGACAAGTTCAGGGACCGCTGCCCGGACAGCATCGGTATTCGGATGCATTTATCGTAATGACGCATCAGCAAAGACTCTGGCAGCCCTTTCGTTTCTTTACCAAAAAACAAAATCGTATTTGTGCCATACGATATGTCACTATAGATTTGGCGGCCTTTCGTTGAACAGAAGTAAGCCGATTTATGCCTGTTATCGCTTGTTCTGATCCACTTCATCACTTCATCCAGATTAGCCCAGAGCGTGATATCCAGTTCATGCCAGTAGTCAAGCCCTGCGCGTTTCAGATACCGATCTGTCACGGAGAATCCCAAAGGCTCCACTAAATGCAGTTTGGCACCGATCGCCGCACATGTTCTTGCAATATTTCCAGTATTCTGAGGTATTTCCGGTTCAACAAGCACAATATCCAGTGACATATTTTTCCCTATCTTCAAACTTCTGATTCAACCCTTTTCAGGCTTCATGATTACTTTTTTCTTACAGCCGCAATCAGTAATCTCATCTGCTATTCTACTACATCTCACATATTCCGGCGGGGAATGTCTATACATGCACCTTTCAGCGCTAATCATCTTCAATCTGAGATTTCAAAAATTTCTCAATTTTCCTTAATCTGCGGTAAACGCCTGATTTTCCAAGTGGCGGCTGCGCAATTTCTCCCAGCTCTTTTAGAGACAGGTCAGGATTATCTTTTCGCAGCAGGGCAACTTCATGCAAGTCTTCAGGTAATGACTGTAATCCAATGGACTTTTCTATAATATTGATCAGTGCGGCCTGACGCGCGCCCGTATTTGCTATCCTCTGAGTGTTGGCGCTATCACAGTTAACAACCCTGTTAACGTTATTCCGCAGTTCTTTTTCCACCCGCAAAGACTCAAAATCCAACAGTGCCCTGTGCGCACCAATATTAATTAAAAAATCAGAGATAAACTGACTTTCCTTGTTATAAACGATAAACAGCTCATCTTTTCTGATGATCTTGCAAGATAAATCAATTTCTGCGAGCAGCATCCTTGTGATCTCAGCAGCATTTTCTTGTTTGCAGGAAAAAGAAAAGTGATATGCATGCAAAGGGTTGCTCATTGATCCGCATAACAGAAACTGTGCCTTCATAAAACAGCGAACACCTTTTTCCAGAGTATGTTGATCAAATCGTTTCATATCATTTTTAGAAATCTGGTTCATTCGTGCTTCATCATCAAAAAACAACGCTGACACACGCCTGAATTTATCTTCAGATTGAAGCTGTGCCAGTATATTGACCGCCATTTCAATGGTGTGGCTGCCACTGCCAGACATCAGAATCTGTTCTGACGGAACGAACACCTCCAGCAGCTGCTTAAAATAGATCATATTGTCGCTGCTTAGATGCTTATAACAGGTTCTGTTATTGGCTATATGCCCGCAGCTCATATGCAAAGCCATCAGTTCCCAAACTGCAGATGTCAAATCAGCAGGAATACTGTGAGCCAGCTCGACTTTCACATTTTTCGAAAATGATATGTTGCTGTCAGTTAATTCTTCTTTCATAAAATCATCTTATGCCTTCCGGAGCTTTTCGATTATGCGCAAAGTCACCCCTGTTTGGCCTGTCAGTCTTTTTTAAATGACGCATCCTCTATTGTACAACTGCTCATGACATCAATCGCCTGACGCAGAATCACTTTCGCAAGCATCGTATGGTCGTGCCTGATCACACCGTTATTGACACACGCCAGAGGCGCGCTGATGACACGAATGCCCATATCATGGATGACCTCTTTATCAAATACCACCGGCACCGCATTTTCCAGACGATATTTTTCGATTAGTGACGGATCAATCCAGCCATCATTGACAACACAATAGTCGATAAACCCTTTGCCGGTCTTGCTGTCAACATGCTCTAAAACAGCCTTAATATGCGCCGCAGCATCATAGTCATCTGTTTCTGCGGGCTGCGTCATTATATTGGCCACGTTCATTTTCAGGGCATGGCTCTTGTCAATAGCGTCTGCAATTTCGTGAAACAGCAAATTCGGTATAATACTTGTGTATAAACTGCCTGGTCCTAACACAATAAGATCAGCGGATCGTAAGGCTGCTATTGCATCCGGCAATGGTTTTGCCTGCTGCGGTGACATGAAAACAGATTCAATCGGACTCTGATTAGACGCATCACGGTGACCTATTTCATTTTCACCAATGACAATATTACCGTTTTTCAACTTAGCGCCAATTTGTATGTCTGTTAATGATACTGGCAGAACCCTGCCCTTCACAGCCAGAACATGGGACACATTTCTTACAGCATCATAAAAGTTTTCGGATATGGCATTCATCGCCGCAATAAACAGATTGCCAAAACTTTGCCCGGATAATCGGCCTTCTGTAAATCTATGATTAAATAAATCACTCAACAGCGGCTCTGTATCTGCCAATGCAAGAATACAGTTGCGTATGTCACCTGGCGGCAATATTTTTAAATCTTCACGCAGCATACCGGAAGAACCGCCATTATCAGCGACTGTGACAATCGCGGTAATATTATTAGAGTATAGCTTTAACCCGCGAAGCAATGTAGCTAAACCTGTCCCGCCGCCAATAACCGTTATCTTCATACCAGTTTCAGGATGCATAGCATAATTAATAAGTTTCTCATCTGTTTTAGAAAACATCATTACCCTCTATCAGAATGCCCGCATATCGGACTGCAAACTGCATGCTTAATAAATCATAATAAATGAACAAGCAGACACAAAATGTGTCCCGTTATTTAGTAATACTCCATGATACATCATCGATACCGTCAAGTTGAAATCACCTTCTGCGTAATATTTATGACTGACATCACGACCTTGACTTTGAAATATCTTTATTCAGATCACGATGATCAACCACAACACGCAGATTATTCTCATTTAGTTTTTCTGCGAGATATTCTGTCATGACAACAGAACGATGCCGACCGCCAGTACAACCAACGCCGATGGTAAGCCTGACTTTACCTTCTCGGACATAGTATGGAATGATATAGTTGAACAAATCTATCTGTCTGCTCATATACGCCATTGTTTCTGCATGAGACAAAACATAGTCTTTTACCCCATCATCAAGACCTGATAAAGATTTCAAGTGTGAAATGTAGAAGGGATTTGGTATAAATCTGACATCTAAAACACAATCACAATCAACAGGCAAACCATACTTAAAACCAAATGATTGTATCAGAACTGTCATTCTTTCATCTCTGTCAGATATGGAAAGCATCGCGTAGAGCATGTCCCGAAGCTCAATTTGAGTCAGCGTAGATGTATCAATCACATCGTCTGCAATTTCCTTAACAGGCGCAAGGACCTCTCTTTCCAGTGATAAAGCCTTGACAATCCCTCTGTTCTGAGCTAATGGGTGGTTTCTGCGGCTTTGCTTATACCTGCTGATAAGAATTTCATCTGTAGCATCCAGATAGACGATTCGATATTGTACTTTTGATTTCTTTAATTGATCAACAGCAGGAATAATGTCATCAAACAGCTTTGAACTTCTGACATCTATCACGAAAGCCATTCTGCTAACTGACTCATTTGAATGACTATAGGCGCTTCTTGTATATGATTTTATAAGATCAGGCAAAATTTTCGGCGGCAAATTATCGATGCAAAAATATCCCATGTCTTCCAGATAATTCGCAGCCAGACTTTTTCCTGCGCCAGACATCCCCGTTAAAATCACAATTTCCATTATTCTCACCTATTTTCTGCGCATGGCCACTCAGTGATTCTTATATGCCGGCCAAACAAAGTGCTCTCCGATGTAATGCTCCCCCGATGTAAAGACATATTTTCAAAATAATGTGTCGTGCACTTATATTCACTTATACATATTAACACATATATTTTAACAGCATCACGTATCCTGACATTCATTCCTCCTGCCATTCGCCGATAAAACGTACTTCCGGAACAAGGTCTATCCCCGAATTATTTCGGACGATTCTCTTAACCTCCATAATAAGTGCTTTCACATCATGAGCTGTCGCATCACCCAGATTCACGATGAACCCTGCATGTTTGAGTGATACCTGTGCATCACCGATCCGCAAGCCCTTCAACCCATTATCAGTAATGAGTTTACCGGCATAATTGCCAGTCGGACGCTTAAACGCACTGCCGGCACTTGGCAGATCAAGCGGCTGCGTTGACCGGCGGCGACTCGTATAATCAGCTGTTTTTGCAAATATCATATCTTTGCTGGCATAACGAAGCTCAATATAAGAGCAAAGAATGATGCTTTCTGGCTGGCTCATAAAGCAGCTGCTTCTGTAGGCAAACGTATGCGCCTGTTTATTAATGCTGATGATTTCACAGTTTGTGTTAAGATACCGCGTCTGCACCACAACATCAGACATACAGCCGTCATACGCGCCTGCGTTCATAATGACAGCACCACCCAATGTACCAGGAATGCCCGATGCAAATTCTAAACCGGTCAAACTGTTATTGGCAGCAAAGGACGCCAGCGCGCTAAGGCGCGTGCCAGCATTGATCCTTAACCTGACCTTCTCTTGATCGTCTGCTGATGTGACTTTGCGCTTATATCCATCTGAATCTAAAATTTTCATTCCTGAAAATAAATCAGAAATCGAAATGACGACACCTCTGATACCCAAATCAGAAACAAGAATATTAGATCCTCTGCCAATTATAGTGCATGCTATATTATTTTCCCTGCAATATTTTTTTACTGTAATAATTTCTTTAATGCTTACAGGCTCAACAAATATATCTGCAAGTCCACCTATTTTAAATGAAGTATGGTGCTTCATAAGCTCGTTGGATTTAATTCTAGCTTTTGCTTTGGGCAAGCATCTTTCTAAATCATATATTATTTTGTTATGTGCTTCTGACATCAACTTTCTCCAGTATCCCGTCTCGTACTAAGGCATAATATTAGGCCCGAATACACGCTCTGTTAAAGCTTTGGCAGCATTATAACCCATTGATTTTTGTCTGAAATTAATGGCTGCGACCTCAACAATAATCGCGAGATTTCTGCCGGGGCGAACAGGAATAGTAATTGAAGGAACATCAATTCCCAGTATTTCTGTAGATTCTTCATTAATGCCTAATCTTTCATAAGATTTATTTTCATCCCAGAGTTCCAGATTAATCACGAAATTGACATTTTCCTGCATTTTGACCGAAGAAACACCATACAACTCTTTTACATCCAGTATACCTAAACCCCGGATTTCAATCAGATGCCGTATTATCTCAGGCGCTCGTCCCAGAAGTGTTTTTTCAGAAACACGTCTCACCTCAACCAGGTCGTCAGCAATTAGACGGTGGCCCCTTTTGACAACTTCCAGCGCAGTTTCGGATTTACCAACGCCGCTTTCACCCAGAATTAGGATGCCTTCACCATAGACTTCAATTAAAACACCATGTAACGATGTTCTCGGTGCAAGCTCAACATTAAGAAATTTAACAATTGAACTTGTAAATGATGCCGTCGTGTCCTCAGTTCTCAAAATAGGAATCTGATACTTGTTCGAACACTCAGTTAATTCAGGTGAAGCAACATGATGCCGCGTTAAAATCAGGCATGGAATGCCTTTTTCAAATAACGCATTCAATCTCGAAAACCGTTCTTCTGAAGACAATCGCTCCAGGAAAGCTGTTTCCATGTTTCCCAGAACTTGAATTCTGTCAGATCCAAAGTGATCAAAATATCCGGCAAGCTGCAGGCCGGGTCTTGTAACATCCGCCACTGAAATCATGATGTTACTCAAATTGTTAAAACTGGTGATTACTTCAAGCTCAAATTCTTTTATAATGACTTCAAGCGATACAGGTGTCATCACAACCTCCATTAAGGCATATATGCATATAGGATTATAAACTAAAAAACAGATTATCTAAATTATAGGCTGATTGACTGTGAAAAGATAGACTGGTGATATATGAGGATCCTTTGCAGAAGCTTCTGACGCTTCAAGAGGTTATGTTACATGGAAAGCAATGCAGCCCAATCATTTTTAAAGCCACATTGTCATGGCTGAGCATATCGGGCTTCCAAGTCACCCGTCTGATCGCCTAGCCTTTTTAGTGATGAAACTGCTTCTTTAACAAGCACAGAATCTATATTGTCATCAGAATCACTGAGCAGCCACGCTCTTAAATCTTGAATCGCCCTGTTGTCGCCTAAATCAGCAAAGCAAATGATAGCAATCTGCTTATTACTCATCTCTTCAAAACAGCGCAGCAAGCATTCATACACGTCATCTAACTGCCTGCCTTTATTTTTCTCGACCAACGAAATAAGAAGGTTTTCACCTGATAACGATAAATCATCATGTTTATTCAGCATCCGCCTTAGTTCATTGATAATAATTGTGTTATCTGCTTCAGGGGATTGTATGACTATATTTTTAAACGCATCTGAGATAATGTCATATGGGTAATGATTGCGTGAATACTTCAAAATGAGCGGCTCAAGATTACAGGTCAGACGCCATTCGGACAACGTGTTCAGCAAAGCTGCGACAGATGTGATTTTATCATCTGCATAGCTGTCAGCGATATTATGGTTCTCCCAGTCTATCTCGATCACATAATTCATGATCTGCTTCTCAAGCGTAGCTTTATGTCTGTCTAACAAGTGAATAAATATACTTGGCACACCGTCATCACAAATGGATGATGCATACACAACGAACTTGTAAGCTGTTTCCGGATCAATGGTATTGCGCAGGTAATCATAAAAATTGCTGCTGCCCAATCCTGATTTATAATGTTTCATCCATTCAATCATCTTTTGATTGACAATCTTTTCTACACTGCCCATTCTGTTTAATTCCAGATTCAATGGCAAATCACTGGAAACGATCATGTCGTTATATATCTCTGCCATTCGTACATTATACGCATCGAGTAATTTAATGACGTCATTTTTATCCATTATCATCAATCCTTTCAAATAATTAAATGTCGATTTGCCCTGAAGGC
>SLHU01000233.1 GCA_007135995.1 Clostridiales bacterium
GTAATGCTGTGTGAAGCGGAATGATCCGCACAATTGGTTTATCATACCATGCAACTCCGGCCAACGCAAAAAAGCACAGTGCCTGCAGGATCTGCTAACAAGCAGGTTGTATGTGAACCCTCCTCTTCCGGATCTGCGGTATAGAGGGGGTTTCGCACGATTGATTTTACCTCAGGACAACCGGGCAGCTGTCAGTCAAAGCAATCCGCTATGCGAGTTTCAGTCATTCACCTGATCAGATGTCTTATAGCCCTCCGGATTGCTTTGCTGCCAGCGCCAGGTATCTTGGCACATTTCAAGCAAATCCTTCTCTGCCTTCCATTTCAGCAGTTTTTCCGCTTTCAGGGGATCCGCATAGCACATCGCAATATCGCCGGGACGCCGCGGTGCAAACTGATAGGGCACTTTTCTGCCCGTTGCCTGTTCAAAAGCATTGATCATCTGAAGCACACTATAACCCTGTCCTGTCCCCAGATTGAACGCCTCAGCACCTGAATGGCCAAATGCATAATCCAGGGCTCGGCAGTGGCCTTTGGCCAGATCAACAACGTGGATATAGTCACGCACACCAGTTCCGTCAATCGTATCATAGTCATCGCCAAAAATATTCACCTGCGGCAGCCTGCCAATCGCAACCTGAGCAATATAGGGCATCAGGTTATTGGGGATACCCGCCGGATCTTCTCCGATTCTGCCGCTGACATGCGCGCCGATCGGGTTAAAATAACGAAGCAGAACAATAGACCACGCCGGGTCAGATCTATAAAGATCACGCAAAATCTGTTCATTCATGTATTTGGACCAGCCATAGGGGTTCGTGCAAGACAGCGGAAAATCTTCAGTGATCGGCACACTTTCGGGGAGTCCGTAAACCGTCGCTGATGAACTGAAAACAAAGTGATGCACCTTATGGGCCTGCATGACCTCGCATAATGTCAATGTGCTGTCCAGATTGTTTCTGTAGTAATCAAGTGGTTTTTCTACCGATTCACCTACAGCTTTCAGTCCTGCAAAATGAATCACAGCGTCTATCTGATGCGTGTCGAAAATATGTTCAACAGCCGTTTTGTCGCAGACATCAATCTGATAAAAAGCAAAATCACGGCCGGTAATATCTTTTACTCTGCTGACAGCTTCTTCATAACTGTTTTCCAGATTATCTGCGACAACCAGGTTATGCCCTTCATTCAATAATTCCACGCAAGTATGGCTGCCAATATAACCTGCTCCGCCGGAAACAAAAATTGTACTCATGCTTTTCACTACCTCCAATATATTTATGAATTTGTCAATTACGAATGCAAAAATCTTATAAAAAACGTTCAGCTGCTGTAAAAGGGGTCTCCTGAGCAAGATGTCTGAGATTATCCGTAACAGATTACCGCCTGTTTTCCTGTTTACCGCCTGTTTTCCTGTCAAATTGACAGACACATCTGACAGATTGACGCGGATGTCAGGATCTGTTCAAGCTCTCATTTTAGCATGGATGGTTGTGATTTTCATCTATTCGTCATCAAATTTCAAATTTACCCTTTATTATCCTGCTGACCTGTCGTAGAATGATCTTTAGCCCTTAACCCGTTTGCGAATAAGCATATCTGCCGGCTCAAGCACCAGCAGCAGCCAAGGTCAGATACATTGACATTAAATGGAGAAGATATCATGCAGCAAATATCAAGCCAGCGCAGCTGGTGGATTAATCTACTCGCTTTTCACCGCGGTCAGCTGATGCGGTTTATCCTGGCCATACTGCTGACAATCGGATCGGCTTTGTTTGCATTGCTGCTGCCGCTCATTTTCAGTTTTGTAGTTGATTCCGTAATTGATACGCTGCCGCCCGATCTGCCGTCGCGGCTGATGCAGCTCTATTATGATCTGGGCGGGCGCCCCTGGTTTTTACGAAACCTATGGCTGCCTGGGCTTTTGATTATATTGGTCTCAGTGATGGATGGCGTATTTACTTTTTATCGCGGGAAATGGAGCACGATGTTCTCCGAGAGCGGCGCCCGCTCCATGCGTCAGAGGTTATTTGACCATCTGCAGGCACTCCCGTTTTCATATCATGCCAGAGCTGAAACAGGTGATCTGATCCAGCGCTGCACGTCTGATGTTGAAACAGTGAGCCGGTTTTTCAAAAATCAGCTGCTCGAGATTGTCCGTTCAATGACGCTGATTCTGATCGCTGTGACCGTTATGTTTCAGGTAGACACAAGAATGGCTTTAATTGGCCTGACCGTCACACCGATTGTCTTTTTATCGGCGGCAGTCTATTTCAAAAAAGAGCGTGACGCGTTTCAAAAATGGGATGAGGCAGAAGGTGCTATTTCAACCATTCTTCAGGAATACCTCACCGGCATCCGCGTGGTCAAAGCTTTTGCCAGACAAGCTTTCGAGCATAATAAATTCCGTTCGCAAAACGACGAGCTTCGCCGACATGGCTGGAAAACCTTTAATATCATCGCGAATTTCTGGATGTTCTCAGATTTTATCTGTTTTCTGCAGATTGTTGCGGTCACAGTGGTTGGTACGCTGTTTGTCATTAACGGGCATATAACACTCGGCCAGCTGGTGATTTTCATATCCTATACTGAAATGCTGCTTTTCCCGCTGCGCTCACTGGCACGGATCATCGCTGACGCGGGACGCATGCATGTTGCCTATCACCGTCTGCAGGAAATTCTTGTTGAAGACCCCGAACCTGAAGATGATGAGCTGGCAGATATAAGCCTTAGAGGCGGCATCACCTTTGAGCACGTTACCTTTTCCTACAGCCAATCAGAAAGGCCTGTCCTGAAGGATATCAGTTTTCATATCAGACCAGGTGAAACAATCGGTATTCTGGGGCCAACCGGCTCAGGCAAATCAAGTCTGCTTTATTTGCTGCAGCGGCTTTATGAACCGGATGCAGGAAAAATCCTGCTGGATCGAATGGACATCAGCCAGATCAGGCGCAGTTGTGTACGCCGTCAGATTGGCCTGATCCTTCAAGAGCCTTTTGTTTTTTCCCGTTCAATCTATGATAATATACGTCTGCCCATACCAGACGCAAAAGAAGATCTGGTGATCAGCGTCTCCCGAACGGCAGCGCTGCACGAAGATGTCATGGGTTTTGAGAAGAAATATGAGACCCTGGTTGGAGAAAGAGGCGTTACCTTGTCCGGTGGCCAAAAGCAGCGCCTGACCATTGCCCGAACGCTGATCCGCTCCTGTCCGATTGTTGTTTTTGATGACTCTATGAGTGCAGTTGATACTGACACAGACCTGCAAATCCGCCACGAACTCAAAAAGCGCCGCGATAAAGCAACTACCCTGCTGGTTTCGCATCGTATCTCAACCCTATCCGGGGCTGATCGGATTTTCGTTCTTGAGCAAGGTCAGATGACACAGGAGGGTACCCATGAGCAGCTGCTCAGACAGCCGGGTCTATATAAACGTGTTTACGAAATCCAGAGCGCGCTGCTTGAAGAAGAGATGCCGCAGCATACAGATCAAGCATCTGATAAACATCAGCCTGAGGAGGATCTGTCATGAGCAGGCCTGAAGAACAAGTATTTACAAAAACGATCGATGTCACGGTGTGGCAGCGATTTTTCAAGTTTGCCAGCATGTTTCGAAAAGAATTTCTGCTGCTGGCGGGGATTCTGGCCAGTCTGGCAGTCTTTGAAAATCTGCCGCCTCTTCTGACGAAATTCGCCATCGACCACTTCATTGAGAATCAGTCAGCAGATGGCCTGGGTCTGTATGCTTTGGTATTCGTGATTGCGGTGCTGATCCAGGCAGTGATTGTCAGGTTCTTCCTTTATTATGCCGGACGTATTGAGATCGGACTCAGCTACGAGATTCGCCAGGCAGGCCTGGAGCGCCTGCAGGCTTTGTCCTTTGCCTATTTTGACAAGACACCTGTCGGCTGGATTATGGCCCGCATGATCGCCGACACCAACAGGCTCAGTGAAGTAATCGCATGGGGCATTGTTGATATTGCCTGGGGTTTTGCCACAATTGTCTTTATTGTCGGCGCGATGTTTGTGCTCGATTACAGACTGGCCCTGATTACACTGGCGGTTATCCCCATCCTCGCCGTGGTGGCCTGGTTTTTCCAGAAACGGCTCCTTGCTGTCCACCGTCTGATCCGGCGTATCAATTCACGGGTGACCGGCGCTTTTAACGAAGGCATTATGGGCGCTAAAACGAGTAAGACGCTGAGAAGAGAAGAAGAAAACAGTCGTGAGTTTGCTGATATTTCAAGGAAACTTTATAAGGATTCTGTTCGTGCCGGTGTCCTTTCATCAATGTTTATCCCCATTGTCTCACTTCTGGGCGCACTGGGCACAGCGCTGGTTCTGACCTTTGGCAGCAACTGGGTGATCGGCGGCACTTTAATGACCGGAACCCTTTACGCGTTTATCATTTATATCACACGCATCTGGGATCCGATCCGGCATGTTTCAAGAGTCATGGCCGATCTGCAGTCAGCCCAGGCGGCGGCGGAGCGTGTCATGGCTTTGCTCGCTGAAGAATCTGACATCATAGACAGCCCGCCCGTGATTGAACGCTATGGCCTGGATGATGGTCTGGGCAAGGAAGAATGGCCGCCTTTTACCGGCCATATCACCTTCGAGGATGTCTCATTTCATTACGGCAATCATGAGATGATTCTTGAGCACTTCAACCTTGATGTTGAAGCAGGGCAGGTGATTGCGCTGGTCGGTGATACGGGCTCAGGGAAAAGTACCATTGTCAATCTGGCCTGCCGGTTTTACGAACCTACCGGCGGCAGAATACTAATCGATGGGACAGACTACCGGGAAAGACCCCTGCTCTGGCTTTATACACATCTGGGTTATGTCCTTCAGACACCTCACCTTTTCAGCGGAACCATTGCTGAGAATATTCGCTATGGCAGGTTGTCAGCAACTCAGGATGAAATAGAACAGGCAGCCCAACTGGTGCACGCTCATGATTTTATCAGTCAGATGGAGAAAGGCTATCAAACAGAAGTCGGCGAGGGCGGCAATCGTCTCTCGACTGGAGAAAAACAGCTGGTATCCTTCGCCAGAGCGGTTCTGGCCAATCCACAGTTCTTTGTTCTTGACGAAGCAACGTCATCGGTTGATACAGAAACAGAGCAGCTGATACAAAAAGCGATTCAGACTGTGCTGCAAGGCCGCACCTCATTCATCATTGCCCATCGCCTATCCACGATCCGCCAGGCAGATCGCATTTTGCTGATTGAAGACGGCAAGATCGCTGAAGATGGTACACATCAGCAGCTGATGCGCCGCCGCGGCCGTTACTATAACCTTTACAGCAACCAGTTTATTGAAGATTCGTTCACTCAGGCACATATTTCACAGGCCACTGAATCATCCCACAGCTAAAGCATGAGGCTTTACGCCATTTCTGGTTACTGAAACGCTTCACAGCTAAAGCATGAGACAATCTGTCTTATCTGGCAGCGATGCCGACAAATGTAAAACGTTTAAGCGAATGTCTGATCTGTCCTGCGCGGGCAGCCGTTCTTCTTTGCGGTTAATACCAGCGGTTCTGAACGGACAGGATCAAAAGGATCAAGATTGAAATTGCCAGAAAGGCTCACGTTGCTAAAACCTGCCGCTAAAACCAGTTTTTTCAGCAACGACGACCTGAGCGGCAGCAGCGGCACACGGTTTTCAAGCGTCGCACCCTCATTTTCGCCGGCCACGGTTAACTGTGTTATAAAACTGAGACGCCCGTCACTTTGCAGTACATATCGTCGGCTGAAAGTCAGGCCAGATTGCTCATTTCTTATTGTCGGCAGACAATAGGTTTGTGTATCCAGCACACGGTCATAATTAATCACCTGAAGCAGAAGCCTGCCGCCAGCATCCATGACAGCGTACATTTCATGGAGTGCCTGACTGACAGACGACTCATCTGGAAGATGGACAATTGAATTACCGATACAATAAACAACATCAAAAGCCAGACCAGTGATGACAGAACTCGAACTCAGCTTAAGCATGTCAGCGCGGAAAGCCTTGACAAATGGCTTTTGTGCCGCCCGCCTGACCATTTCCTGATCCAGGTCACAGGCAAAAACTGTGTGTCCCCTATCCGCCAGGGCAGCCGCATATTCACCTGTGCCGCAGGCGACATCAAGCATTCTCACTGGCTGCTCACCGGCAAGTGTCTGCAGCCGTTTGACAGCTGGCGGCCGGGCAGGAAATATTTCATGGTAATGTGCTGCGATCGAATCATAAAAACCCATCATGCTCTCCTTGCCGTCAAATATTTCTGTCAAGCATTCACTCAAAATGAACATATCGAATCAGCAGACAGATGTCAAGGCTTTTCAAATCGCATCACAAACCATATACTGGTAACAGGATCTGAAAACAGCTCCGGAGCCTGAAGACTTTTGATTGAATCAGAACAGTTTCAAAGACGCTTAGTTCATTCAATCAGACGGATGTCTTGTTGAGTGATGCATGATGAACAGGATGTGGTTATTTGGAAACGGCAGAACTGGCAACAAATAAGCTGATCATATTATTAATTGCCGATCGTATCAAGAACATAACTTTGAATCAGCTGACAACGCTTTCGCTTGAAACGTTGTATTTGGACTATTTTGATTTTGTCACAGCCTATGAAGAATTGTGCCGTGATCATATGATCAGCGAATCAGTCAGAAAAGACGAGACGAAATTAGACGCGGTCGGAAGACCCGTGACGCGCTGTGACCTGACAGATAAAGGCAGAACCGTGCTGAAAACCCTTGAATCACGTATTCCGCTTCCGATCCGGTCCTATCTGGCACAAGCCTGCTCCGGATGGCAAAAAGATATACGGCTCAAAGGTACATTGACAGCAAAATATCAGCCTGACGCCAACGGCACGTATCAGGTGCTGCTTAAACAAAGCGACGGCATTAAGGACCTCGTCTCGCTTAAGCTGACAATCCCGGAAAAAACGATGGCAAAGCAGGTGTGTGAGCGCTGGAAGCGCAGTCCTCAGACGGTCTATCTTGGCCTTTTGTCTGTCCTGACTGGAGAAACAGTCTTGCAGCCGCAGCAGGAGGATCCCGGGTCAAGTCTTGATCTTGAAGAGAATGTGAAACATACGGACGATCCGGCTTCAGATCATGATCTGAAACCGGACCATCGCCAGCAAAGTCTCTTCAAAGAGTCAGAATAATCAGATATTAGACACCTGTCTTGTCAAGATCAAAATGAAACGGGTATGAACCTCCATGCCGCAGCCATACCAGACGTGCTAATGAATCACGTCTGTCGGCGCATTGTTCCGGCGCGGTGATTGCTGTCAGTTACAGCAGCCGGCGGCTATGAAACCAGGTCAGGCAAACGGATGATCCTGTCGGCAAGATCCTCTGCAAAGACGTCAAGGCGCTTCATGTCTTCCTCGGTTGGCATACCCTTTACCTGAACGGGATCAAGACGCTGCGCCTTCAGGTTGCCCGTCAGCTGATCCATCGTCTTAACGGCCTGGGTAGACCACCCATACGATCCGATCACACCCATGAAACGTGTCTGCGGCCTCATCGCGTTGGCGATCATAGCAGCATAGGCGATATTCGGATGAGGCCCGGTTAAAACGGTTGGTGTCGCGAAAACCATAGCGGCCGCGTCAACCAGATCCGTTATGAAATGCCCTGTTTCAACGGTCAGGCTGTCGAGTTCATGGCCCAGGTCACGGCAGATCACCGACAGACCTTTCTGTGACAGTTTGATTGCCAGACGTTCAACCATCATGCGGGTA
>SLHU01000079.1 GCA_007135995.1 Clostridiales bacterium
AATGACAATATAGTATATTAATTATAAATTATTACACAAATTTTAAATATTATGCTATAAGTTGCAGGATTATATGATTGACTGACTTTATACAAGGTGATAGAATAGCAAAAGATTCGGTACCGCAATTTAACTATTTTACACAAAAGTAAAAAAGAATAGTGCAAAATTAAATAGGAGGAAATGTCATGAAAAGCAGGAAGTTAATTGCTTTCTTTGTCGTGCTGTCTATGCTGGCTGCTGTTATAGCTGCATGCGGAACCACTGACAACACAACCGCCCCGACCACTGAAGCTCCGGAACAGACAACCGCTGCTCCCGAACTGACGGAAGGTGCGAATACCAACAACGGTCGTCCTTACAATTTGACCCCTGTGAAATGGGATAACCGTGATGACAAGTATCTTACTGGTATCAACGCAACGGTACTGCCGCTGACTGAAGATGAAGTTGTCATAGACTACTGGACATCTTTTGATTCAACGATCATGCAGGGCCTTGACGAAAGTGAAGTATTCCAGGAAATGGAAAGACGCACCGGTGTTAAAATCAATTTTGTCTATCCGCCGGCCGGACAGGAAGCTGACAATTTCAACCTGAGAATTAACTCCAACGAATTGCCGCATATTTTTCGTACCCCGCCAGCCTATGCAGGCGGCTATCAGAAAGGTGTCATTGATGGGGTCTACCTTGAACTGACCGACTATTATGATGCCGGCATGATGCCCAATTACCAGTGGCAAAGGGAAAACAATGAAGAAATCTACCGTGATACAATCGACGACGAAGGAAGACTTTATTTCTTCGCGATGTTAGATATCGTTCCATCTCATCCCTGGAGCGGCCTTTGGGTACGTGCTGACTGGCTCGAAGAGCTTGGCCTTGAGCATCCGACAACAATCGATGACTGGGACGTGATGCTGCGTGAGATG
This sequence comes from Clostridiales bacterium, assembly GCA_007135995.1. GTDB lineage: Bacteria > Bacillota > Clostridia > Saccharofermentanales > UBA5734 > SLHU01. The sequence continues at coordinate 933 of SLHU01000079.1, forward strand.
AGGGATGCCTATGGCATAGCTCCGCTGGCACTCAATCTGGATCTCTGGTTTGGCGTTGCCGTCAACTACATGTTTGCAGGATCCTATGAAGCGGGCTGGGAATTTCTTAATGTCGATGGCGAAGCCCGGTACGGCCCAATCGAAGATGGCTATCTGTCCTTCCTGACCAAGATGAACGAATGGTATGAAGATGGCCTGATCGATCCTGATTTCGCTACGCGTGACTTCGCGTCGTATGAAGCTAATATTGCCAACGGCAATGTGGGCGCCGCCGGCATCGCCTATGGCAGTCTTGGACAGCTTTTGCGCACAGGCGCTCTGGAAGCTCCTGATTATTCACTCAAGCCGGTCCTGCAGCCTAAATCCTATGATGGCCAGGTGATTCGTCTGCGCCAGAACAACTCAACAGTCCGTGCCGACCGCGAGTTCATCACGACCCGCGCTGTTGAAGACGGCATTGATGAGATTGTTGTTCGCTGGAAAGATTACTGGTACAGTCAGGATGGCGGTGACCTTTGCTCCTATGGTCCTGAAGATGTTTCTTATATCTGGGATGATCAAGGGGAATTTGAATGGATTCATCCACGCCTTTTTGATGACGAAGAACTTGATTTCTGGACGGTTTATCCGCTTTTCAAGCTCCATAACTGGGGTTACCTTCGTAATTCACAAGCCTACGAGAATGTAGATGAAGTATTTGAATGCATTGAGCTCTGGGCAACTCAGGATGCAAGCTGGCTGATGCCGGATAATATCTCGCATACCACAGAAGAAGCCCGGGAATTGACGAATATCATGGTAGATATCAATACATACCGTGATGAAATGACGCCTAAATTTATTATGGGGCAAGAGCCTCTAAGCAACTTTGACGCATTTGTAACAACAATCCGCGGAATGAACATCGATCGTGCGATCGAAATCAAAACGGATGCTTTAGAACGTTACTACCAGCGTTAATCTCTTTATGTACTCATGATCAGGGCCGGCGTTCACCGAGGTGTACGCCGGCCCCTATCCAAATACTGCAACCCTATTCTGGTCAACTCGTCAATGATAGGAGGTCTACCGATGGCTGCTAAGCCTGATGCACAAGCCGGTGTGATGCCCTGGTCGGCAAAAATCGCTCATGATTGGAGACGCCACTGGCATTTGTACCTGATGCTCATCCCTGTTGTTCTTTTTTATCTGTTATGGGCTTATGGCCCAATGTATGGCATTTTACTAGCGTTTAAAGACTTCTCACCCAGGTTTGGCATTATGGGGAGTCCTTTTGTAGGACTTCGCTATTTTCGTGAGTTTTTTAACAGTCCATTCTCTTACCGCGTGATTCGAAATACGGTATTGATCAACTTTTACAATCTGCTTTTCGGATTTCCCCTGCCGATTGTTTTTGCCCTTCTGCTCAATGAAGTCAAGAATCGCTACTATAAGAAAACGGTTCAAACGATCACCTATATGCCTTACTTTGTTTCTCTTATTGTTATCTGCGGTATTATTGTTGATTTCACCGCTTCAGATGGTGTTTTCGGTGAGATCTTTCGTCTGTTAGGTCTGACACCGACAAACCTTCTGGCTAATCCAAAATATTTCCGCAGCCTTTATGTTGGATCCGAGCTCTGGCAGCGCCTTGGCTGGGACAGCATTATTTTCCTGGCGGCTCTCAGTTCAGTCAGCGCGGAGCTTTATGAAGCGGCAACAATCGACGGCGCCGGCAAAATGAAACAAATATTGCATGTTACCCTGCCTGGGATTCTGCCGACCATCGCTATCCTGCTGATTTTGCGTATTGGTTTTATGATGAGCCTTAGCTTTGAGAAAATAATCTTGCTGTATAATGGCTTGATTTATGAGACCGCTGACGTTATTTCCAGCTTCGTCTACCGAAAAGGGATTATTGAGAACAATTTCAGCTTCTCGACGGCTGTGGGATTGTTTAATTCAGTGATCAACTTCTTTTTGGTTGTCTTCGCCAACAAGGTTAGCGCTAAAATGACCGAAACAAGTCTGTGGTAGCAAGGAGGCCAAGCACCCATGATCAAGCAAAATAACAGTGAAAAAGTTTTCACGGTTTTTAACTATATCTTTCTTTTTATAACGTGCTTTATAACATTGTATCCGCTTTGGCACGTAGCGATGGCATCAATCAGCGATCCGCTGATTGTCTATTCCAGGCGGGGTTTCTTCTTTCTGCCGGCTGGTCAGATGACATTGCGCGGTTACACCCTTGTACTGGCCAATCCTAATATTGGTGTTGCGTTTCTTAATACGCTCTTTTATGTGATTGTCGGCACGGGTTTGAGTATGTTCCTGACGATTCTCGGGGCTTATGTATTGTCCCGCAAAGGCTTGTACTGGAATATTATTGTCATGAAAATGATTATTTTCACAATGTATTTCCAGGGCGGCCTGATTCCGTTTTATTTGCTGGTAAGAAACCTGGGCCTGCTCGATACCCGCTGGTCGATCATTTTACCGGTGGCCGTCAATACATGGAACCTGATCATCATGCGCACCGCTTTCGCAAATGTTCCGGAAAGCGTCGTTGAATCTGCCAGGCTGGACGGCGCCAGCGACTGGCGGATTATCTGGGTCATCGCTGTTCCGCTGGCCCAGGCTACTGTAGCGGTCATTGCTTTGTTTTATGCAGTCTACCGCTGGAATGAATGGTTCAACCCGGCGATTTTTATCTCATCAAAGAGCAAGTATCCCTTACAGCTTTTGCTGCGCGAGATACTCTTGTTCAATGATACATCGAGCATGACCCAGCTTGGATCAGTCGGACAGTCCCAGCAGGAAAGTTACCGCATGCTTGTTAAATATTGCACAATCATGGTCGCAACCATCCCGATCCTGATCGTCTACCCGTTCCTGCAGCGCTATTTTATATCGGGTATTATGATTGGCAGTGTGAAAGGCTGACAGATGTTTTTGAACGTGTTCTTTGAGGTGATCGTGTGACCCTGTTTTCTGAATGAGGAGATGCCAGGTGGAGTCTGTAGTACTTGAACATGTATCAAAAAACTCATTCATATATTTTAATACGCCCAGCAGTCAGGCAAAAGAAATGTTTAGTTATGTTGACTGGCTCGGACATTTTTATTGTTATGATGAATACCATGTGGAACGGCAGTATTATAATAGTTTTCTGCTGCTCTACATAAAAACCGGAAATGGATATGCCAGATTTAATGGAAAATCATATCATCTGGATCCGGACAGTATTTTTCTGATAAATGGCCGATTACCTCATGCCTACGGCGCAGAAAAATTAATGGAAATGTACTGGCTTCACTTTGACGGACAGGGAGTCGATAAAATCTACCAGTATATTACCCAGCAGTTTGGACCCGTTATCACGTCCTCTCTTCTGGGCAAAGCATTGATGCCGCTTGTTGAGCTTATCGAAGACTATCAGAATAACATGCAGATTCCTGAGCCGATCGCCTCAAGCCTGATTCACCGGCTCCTTGCTGAAATAATAGTGGCTGCGCAGGTCAGCGGGCCTGCGACGATCACAAGCAAAAGACTGAGCCAGCAGGCAATCCGGTTCATTGAAAAAAACTATTCCGGAAGTATTTCGATCCTTGATCTGGCGCAGAGTGTAAACTTGAGCCAATACCATTTTGCGCGGATATTTAAAGAAGATACAGGATATACGCCCATAGAGTTTTTGATGAGTTATAGGGTTAATCAGGCAAAAATGCTGTTGAAGACGACTGATCTGCCCATCAGCGTTATTGCGGCTCAGTGCGGTTTTCAAAGCACATCTTACTTCTCAACCTGTTTCCGGAAGAACACCGGTGCAACACCGCATATTTTCAGAAAATCATTGTTCTAGCCATTTGTGCAGCACATTTGAAATAGCCAAACGCCTTTAGTGTCAGCCGGATGCCTGCAGCGTCCGGCTTTTTGCATTGTAAACGAGCACAGCACTTCATGGTATAATACTGTTTATCACCTGCCTATATCGTTGCTCAAGCAGTGTGCGGTACGTTGGTGACGCAGAATCAGAAATAATGCGCGACAGTATTTTCAGGGGGCAATCATGACAGAAATAAACGAAAAAAAACAACACCCGTCTACTAAGAATCGTTTCAGAGGGTGTATTGCAGGTGTTTATATCGGATCAGCCATGGGCGCGGCGGTAGAGGGTCTTACCTGGCAGCAGATCGTTGATAAACACGGGTTTGTTGACCGGTTTTTGCCGTATGAGCATTATGGGAATGGCTGGATGCGCGAACCGGGAACAACTGAAGATGGTGTAGAGCGACAGAAACATATGATTACAGCGATCATTGAGAAGCAGGACCGCATAACAGCTGAAAATGTCAGAGCTGTCTGGTGCCGCGACATGAAACCAGATGCACCCGGTACTGTCAGTGAGCCCTTTGAAGGGAAATTGCTGCAAATGGCCCGAAGCGGCATCCCAGCCGCGGATCTGGGCCGGTACTGCGACTATGCGGGGCTTAACAGTTTTGCCCGTTCCTGTCATCCCATCGGGCTGATTAACGCTGGAGATCCTACTCATGCGATAGAGGATATTCTTGCAGTCGGGCAGCTATATCAGACAGATCAGTCGCGAGGCCTGAAATGGGCCAGTGTGACCGGAGCAGCAGTCGCAGCCGCGACTCGCCCGCACGCCACTCTGGACACAGTACTGGGGACTTTGTTTGATTTATGTGACGCTGACATGGTGGTTGCTGAACTGGAAGCCGGATTAAATAAGACAAAAAACTGCCAGTCAATTGAAGCGCTGCGGGAGGTTTTTGACGCAGTTTATTCAGGACATGGTATGCCGTATGCTTTCAGCTTCGCTAATGAAGTTGTCACCAAAGCTATCTGCATTATGAAAATGGTTGAGGCCGATACAAAACAGGCCATCCTTTCTGGTGTGAACATGGGACGCGATACAGACTGTGTCGCAGCAGTGGCGGCCGGCATTTCCGGGGCTCTGAGCGGTACCGGCTCACTTCCGGATGAATGGATTAAGCAGCTAGACAAGGCAACCGCAGCCAATCCCCATACAACCAACCGGAAAACAGCCTTTGAACAAGCGGACAGCTTGTATGAGGCATATGAGCACCGGCTGACAAAAATGAGGCTTTACGTTGACACCATGCTGGGTGCCTGAAACGCGTCGGAATCATGCCGGGAGCAGTTCCCATCATGATATGAATGCTATGAACCGGCTTATTGCTGCCGGTTCTCTTTCATGTCGAGCAGGACCGTCTGCAAAATGCCGCCATTCAGGTAATAGGTGATCTCCATCTGGCTGTCCAGCCTTAAAACCAGTTCAATCTCAGTCTCGGTTCCATCTGAACGTCTGGCAACCAGCGTGACAGACTGCTGCGGCTGCAATTCCTCACCTGTCACTTTCAGGGTATAGGTTTCTTCACCATTTAACCCGTGCGTGGCATAGCTTTCTCCTGGCATGAACTGCAGGGGCATGACACCCATGCCAACCAGATTGCTGCGATGGATCCGTTCGTAGCTTTCGGCTATAATTGCTCTGACACCAAGTAAAAAGGTGCCTTTCGCTGCCCAGTCTCTTGAGCTGCCTGTGCCATATTCTTTGCCAGCCAGGACAATCAGCTCTGTTTTATCCTTCTGATAATGCATGGCCGCATCATAAACCGGCATGACTTCATCGGTGGGGAAATAACGGGTAAATCCGCCCTCAACATCCGGCACCAGACGGTTTCTGATCCGTGTGTTGGCGAACGTCCCGCGCAGCATCACTTCATGATTACCGCGCCTGGCGCCATATGCGTTAAAGTCGGCTGGTTTTACGCCTTGTTCCTGCAGGTATTGTCCGGCAGGGCTATCAGGTGCGATGCTGCCGGCTGGCGAAATATGGTCGGTGGTCACCGTATCTCCCAGCAGGGCCAGAACACGTGCTTCACTAAAAGGCACGAACGTCCGGTTGTGTTTGTCAAGTGTTTCAAAAAAGGGCGGCTCCTGAATATAGGTGGATGCCTGGTTCCAGGCATACAGCGCACCGGAAGGAATATCCAGGTTATTCCAGTTTTCAGTACCGGCAAACACATCAGCGTATTTTTTACGGAAAAGCGCCGGACTGACAGCCCTGGCAGTAGCTTCCCTTATTTCTTCTTCTGTCGGCCAGATGTCCTTCAAGTAAACTGGCTGACCGTCCGCGTCCTGGCCAATCGCATCTGCCGCCAGATTAAGATCTACTGTTCCCGCAAGCGCATAAGCGACAACGAGCATCGGGGAAGCAAGGAAACTTCCCTGCACCTGAGGATGTATCCGACCTTCAAAATTGCGGTTGCCGCTCAAAACTGCATAGACATTCAGATCCAGGGCATCAACAGCTTTCGCTACTGGCTCGGGGAGCGGACCGCTGTTGCCGATACAGGTACAGCAGCCATAGCCGACCATATGAAACCCAAGTGCTTCAAGATCCTTCATCAGATCGGCTTTGACCAGATATTCTGTGACCACCTGAGAGCCAGGTGTCAGGCTTGTCTTAACATATGAAGGACACTGCATGCCAAGCTTCACTGCTTTGTTTGCCATGATACCGGCACCTAGCATCACACTTGGATTTGATGTATTCGTGCAGCTGGTAATCGCGGCAATCGCAACAGAACCGTGCCCGAGCGCAGAGGTCTGATTGTTGATCGTAATCTTCGCTGACTGATTCAGCTGATCATCAGAAATACCATAGCCGCCTTCTGCGACAGGCCTCTGAAGACCGCTGCGGAAAACTTTCTGAACCTGGTCCAGATTGACCCGGTCCTGCGGACGCTTTGGACCGGCCAGGCTTGGCCGAACATCAGACAG
>SLHU01000246.1 GCA_007135995.1 Clostridiales bacterium
GGATCCTGGAATCATTCGGGCTTGAGACCTGCGGTGCATGGGGCAGTACCGCTGCGCTGGCCATGTTAAACGACGCGGTTAAAAAAGGCGGGACAATGGCTTCCTCTTATGTCGGCGGTTTATCAGGCGCTTTTATCCCGGTCAGCGAGGATGAGGGCATGATCGCTGCTGTAGAAGGCGGCCATCTGAGCCTTGAAAAACTCGAGGCCATGACCAGTGTCTGTTCTGTTGGTATTGATATGGTGGCCGTGCCGGGCGATGTGCCGGCCAGTACCCTTTCAGCCCTGATCGCTGACGTCATGGCCATTGGCACGTTCAATAACAAAACCACTGCTGTCAGAATCATTCCGGTTCCCGGAAAAACAGTGGGTGATACAGTCCATTACGGCGGTCTGCTGGGATCAGCACCCATCATGGCCGTTAACACACAGTCAAGTGAAGCCTTTATCAGCCGGGGCGGCCGGATTCCGGCGCCCATCCACAGTATGAGGAATTAAACATGTTTTCTGCCTGGAACTGGAGTCGTTTTCTTGAGCAAAGCGACTCATTTCTGGAAATTATATATGGCGACCAGCAGCCGCCGGCTTGTCCGGATGATGCCGGGGATCTGGCGCAGAGCATAAGCCGCGGGCTTCATGCTGCTGTCAGCCTTTCCTGCGAAAACTTTGAAGAGGCCGACTCTATTCTGGCCGATGATGATTCAATGCAGATCAGTCAGCTTGAGCAGCTGGCAGCTGTATGGCTTCTCGGTGAGATCCTTGATCCGCAGGAAGCCTATGAAGCGCTCCTGGCCTGGCCGCAAAAACAAAAATCCAACTTTGCTTTTTCATCTTTGCGGCCAAGGAGTATTCTTGAACAGAGGGATCGCAAGGCGAGCCTGGCCTGGCTGCCAGTCCTGCGTTATTATATGGCTTCCCAGCTCGATGAATGGAACGCTGTGATCAAACAGCAGGCCGCGCTGGATTTTGATGAGGCAAGAAAAAACGGTGTTCAGGAGCCTGTGTTATCACACCTGCGTTTTGCTTTCCGTTTCAACGAAGCACGCCAGGAAAAACCACTTAAACATCTCTTGACACTGGCGAAAGACTGGTACGACATTTCTCAGAATCACGACTGTTTTCAGATGAAACCGACGTATCTGCTTGAGGTGTCGCTGCTGCTTGAACACGAAAACAGGCTCAAGGAAGCGCTGGCCTGGATTGAGCGGGGACTGGCCAGTCATCCGGGCTTGTATGAGTTCATCCTGAGCAAGGCCAGAATACAAAAAAAACTAGGTCTTTTTGAAAGCTGCCTGGTTACATGCGATCAGCTGGTGGAAGCATTCAGTGATGATTATGCAGGTTACTGCCTGCGATCGAACCTTTATTTCCTGATCGGGCTTAATGACCAGGCGCGCCGCGACGCAGACAAGGCGGTATTGCTGGCTCCGGACAGTCCGGACAGCTATATGGCCCGCGCGTTTGTTAACCTGCAGCTGTCCCAGTACCAGCTGGCACTCGATGATTTTGGTCAGGTGCTGAAGCGCGACCCAAAACGCTACGACGCGCTGCGGGGCCAGGGAAAATGCCTGTCGATGCTCGGACGTGACTACGACGCGCTGGCTTGTTTTAATCAGATGCGCCGTCAGCATCCCGATGACCCCGACATCTACTATGAAATGGCCGATGTGCTTTTCGCGGCAGGTTATCTGGATGACTGTGAGGCAATCTGTAACCAGTGCCTCAAACTGGATCCTGAATATGTGGGTGTGATGGTGATTCTGGGTATGATCGCGCTGCGCAAGGACGATGAAGAAAAAGCCAGGCAGCTGCTGACAGAGGCCGTTGATCTGGAGCCGGACAACCCGTTCGCGCTCAATGAGCTTTCCTACCTGCTTTACATTGAAGGCGAAGATGAGGCGGCGATTGAGCTGGTGGAAAGAGCGATCAAAGAATCGCCTGATTATGCGGACGCGCTATGCAATAAAGGGATTATTCACTATTTCCGCAGCGAATTTGAGACTGCGACCGAAGTTTTTGACCAGGCTGTTCGTCTGATGCCTGAACACGTATCCGCCTGGGTTGGCAAAGGCAACGCGCTGACACAGCTCAGTGATTTTGACGAGGCACTGCGCTGCTATGATAACGCGCTGATGCTCGATCCGCATAATGCAGATGCCTGCCATGGCAAGGCATTGCTTTACCGCATGCTTGGACTTGAAGATGAAGGCCGGAAATGGCAGGAGAAAGCGGTTCGTTTTGACCCTTCGATCGATGATTTCTGAAAGATGCCGCCTGCCTGCTATGGCTAAGCACGGCTTTGCCGTTATATTATCTGAAAGTTTTCGGTAGTAAAAAGTTTATGAAAGCTGTTCATCATGGTTTTCCTATAAGTGTGCGGCAAGTAATCCTGAAGATCATTTGCGATAAGTGCTGATCGCCTCATGGTTGCAATTGACCTGCCGCAAGGCCAGGAAACAGCAACAAAGTGAATAAATATACAATAATTGCCGGCATAATATCCATTTTGACCAGCAGATGCAATAAATCCGCGGCAGCTGCCGGAAAACGCGGCCAATGCTTTGACACGACATGGCCCATGCGCTATAATTTGTGCAGGCAAGCGAGCTTAAACAGGATGTCTGAACATGCATCCGGTACTGGTATTAACACTCTGCTTCGCGGCCCATGATCAATGAATCGACTATAATATACAATATAATGCATAATATGCAGGAGGCGACTATGGCTAAAGAAAGAATATTACTGGCTTATTCAGGAGGACTTGATACATCCATTATTATCCCATGGCTGTTGGATCACTATGACTGCGAAGTGATTGCGATGGCAGGAGAAGTCGGGATCGCACTCGATCACGAGGCGCTGAAGGATAAAGCTATGAAATGCGGCGCTTCTGCCTGTTTTATTGAAGACATCGCAGAAGAATTCGTGACTGACTTTATTTATCCGACCTTGAAAGCACATGCCATCTATGAAGGGAAATATCTTCTGGGCACATCATTTGCGCGGCCGATTATCGCCAAGCGCATGGTAGACATTGCCCGCCGCGAAAACTGCACGACAATCGCACATGGCTGCACCGGAAAAGGAAACGATCAGGTGCGGTTTGAACTGACGATTAAAGCACTGGCACCTGATCTGAAGATTATCGCGCCCTGGCGTATCTGGGACATCCGCTCAAGAGATGAAGAACTCGAGTATGCCCAGGCACGCGGCATACCGGTACCGGTGACGAAAGAGGACAACTACTCAATGGACCAGAACCTCTGGCACTTAAGCCATGAAGGCATGGACCTGGAAGACCCGGCCAATGAGCCGCAGTATGAAAAACTGTTAAAACTGATGGTTTCGCCGGAAAAAGCGCCGGATGCTCCCACCTATGTCACCTTGAACTTTGATAAAGGTATCCCCGTCGCGCTGAATGGCGAAAAACTGGGTCCTGTCGCAATGATTGAAACGCTTAATAAAATAGCCGGCGAAAACGGTGTAGGCATTGCCGACATGATTGAAAACCGACTGGTCGGGATGAAATCACGCGGTATTTATGAGACACCAGCCGGAACGGTACTGTACGCGGCGCATCGCGAGCTGGAACTGCTGTGTCTGGACCGTGAGACCTTGCATTATAAAGACCTGGTCGCACAGCGATATGCTGAACTGGTTTATTACGGACAGTGGTTCCATCCGCTGCGGGAAGCGCTGGCTGCTTTTGTTGACCAGACACAGACGACGGTCACCGGTGAAGTGAAACTCAAACTCTATAAAGGCAATGTCATGCCGGCTGGGGTCTCATCGCCTTACTCCCTGTACGATGAAGCCCTGTCTACATTTAATGAGGATGATGTGTATAATCAGGCGGATGCCGGCGGTTTTATCAACTGCTTCGGACTGCCGATGGAAGTGATCGCCCGCATGAAAATGAAGCAGTAGCCTCAGCAAAGCAGTCGCCTAAGCAAAACAGTCGCTTCAGCAAAGCAGCAACTCCAGCAAGGCAGTCGCCTCAGCAAAGCGGCAACTCCAGCAGGGCAGTCGCCTCAGCAAAGCGGCAACTCAAGCAGGGCAGCCGCCTCAGCAAAGTAATCGCTTCAGTAACCGTCAGCGTGAAAATCGGTTAACGTCACTGAAGACGAAAACCATTATGTATTAGTTTGACGTGCCGGGAACTCAGCCGATTTCCCGGCCGTTTTTTAAGAAAATCCGCTGTCGTCTGTTCGTGACATACAGTGTGATTGTGAGAGGTAGGACGATGGCCGAAAAACTATGGGCAGGAAGATTCAGCAAAGAGACAGATTCGTCTGTGAACGCTTTCAACTCGTCAATAGCCTTCGATGCGCGACTGGCTATGCACGATATTGCCGGCAGCCGCGCGCATGCGGCGATGCTGGCAAGCTGCGGTATTATCAGCCAGAAAGATGGCCTTGAAATTGACCGCGGTCTGAGCCAGATCGCCAGCGACCTTGCCGCAGATCAACTGGCATTCGACCCCCTGGCTGAAGATATTCATATGTTTGTTGAAGCTGAACTGACCCGGCGCATCGGCGATGCCGGCAAAAGACTTCATACCGGACGCAGCCGGAACGACCAGGTCGCGCTCGATCTTCGCCTTTATCTTCGCGAACAGTGCGATATCATCAGCGGCGAAATCAAACAATTTTCTGCAGTTTTGCTCGACCTGGCCGAAAACCATGTTGAAACGTGGATGCCCGGTTACACGCATTTACAGCGGGCTCAGCCCATCACGCTGGCCCATCACCTGATGGCTTATGTAGAGATGATGGCCCGGGATCTCCAGCGAATCAGCCAGACGCGCGAACGGATGAACGTCCTGCCGCTTGGCTCGGGTGCTCTGGCTGCGACAACCTATCCGCTGGACCGGGAGATGGTGGCAAAAACGCTTTTATTTGATACGATCAGCATGAACAGCCTGGACGGCGTATCCGACCGTGACTTCGCAATTGAACTGGCCGCCGACCTGTCCATTCTGATGATGCATTTGTCGCGGCTGGCTGAGGAAATTATTTTGTGGGCCAGCCAGGAAGTTTCTTTTATTGAACTGGATGATGCCTACAGCACCGGCAGCAGCATTATGCCGCAAAAGAAAAATCCGGATGTCGCCGAACTTTGCCGGGGGAAAACGGGCCGTGTGTATGGTGATCTGCAGACTTTGCTGACTTTGATGAAGGGACTGCCGCTTGCTTATAATAAAGATATGCAGGAAGATAAAGAGGCGATTTTTGACGCGGTTGATACCGTTTTGCTTTGTCTGCCGGCCATGTCCGGCACGATCAGGACGATGACCATTCACCGTGAGAACATGGCCAAAGCCGCCGCGGGTGGTTTTACAAACGCCACAGATCTGGCCGACTATTTAGTGGTGAAAGGGATGCCTTTCCGCGAAGCACATGAAGTTTCCGGAAAACTGGTAGCCATCTGCATCCGCAGGGGAATCGCGCTGGACAAACTTTCACTGAAAGATTTCAAGGAACAGTCGTCTCTGATTGAGCAGGATATATATGAAGCGATCAGCCTGGAAACCTGTGTTCGCCGCCGCGATCTGCCAGGCGGCCCGGCACCGCAGCAAGTACAGCGTTCTATTGAGCATGCACGCAGGAGGCTGGCCAGTAACCCCTGATACCAATGTAACTTTAGTTACTATGTTGCAGAATTTTAGAAAAGGGTGTTGACATTTGTCTAGAATGCATGTAACCTGACTTTGGTAACAGAGACTTAAAAATGGTGCAAACTGAAGAGATAAAGCAAAGAAGAGAGGCTGACGCAGAAAAGCGTCGGCCTTTTTATGTCGGATGAAAAAAGTTAAAGTTTAAGATTGAGGATAGATTTAATTTGCGTCTCAGAAAGGAGGAGATTAGTCAGCGGCAGATTGAATAAGTCCGAAAGATCGCTCATGAGCTTAGAAGCAGGCGTTAGATTAAGGTATTTGCTGTCCGTTTTGGCGACTTTGAAATGTTTCATAGCTTTAAAAATTTGCGAAGCAGGATATAGATCATCCAGGAGCTTAAACTGCAGGATTCTTTGCAAAAGCACCGCCAGATAACAGATAAGAAAATGCCCTTTTATACTGTCTTCTTTCTGCAAAAAGACCGGTCGCATATCAAGATCGGACTTCATAATTCTAAAGGATTCCTCAATACGCCACAGATGGCGATAGGTGGTGTATATATCCTGGTCTGTCATATCCGTCTCAGACGTAACAAGCAGATTATACCCTGCAAACAGTAAGTCTTTATCAATCGCTGCCTGGTTGATACTGACCGTCGCCTTTTTGCCTTTGGTATCAGTGAAGTTGACATATTTACCCACTTCGCCATAGTCGTTTTTCTTAGCTTGCGATACGGTCAGCGCCCTGGCTTTTTCGACCATTCTGTTAATTTCAAAGCACTTCTTATGGGCAAGATCCGGATTATAGGTCAAAAGCCTTTTTTCTGTCAGCTGGACCGTTATTTTTTTGCCTTCATGTTCGACCGTATATGGGAACTTGTCTATACATGATTTATAACGATATAAAACGTTACCCTTTTTGTCTTTGACCTCTTTATAATCCTCATCGAGCAACACCCAGACTTTTTCTTTTTCAGAAAGTCCTTTAACCGATTTTGAAAACAGATATCCATCGCCGTTGGCTTTAGAAAAAGCCACGTTCTGAGCACAATTAAGTCCCTTATCCGCCACGTGGATTGTCTTGCCGGTAATATTGTTTTGTTTTTTCAAATCACGAATGACATGTCTCAGCACAGGTTTTTCAGATTCATTACCCGGATAGATCTTCATGCCAATGGGTATCTGATGACTGTCAAGTAAAAGACCAAGCCCCACAATCGGTGATTTCTGATTTTCCTTACTGGGACCTTTCATTCTAAAATCATCTTCTCTGTCTATCTCAAAATAGAAATTCGTACAGTCAAAATACGTCTTGGATGTATCAAGACCAAATACATCTTGAACCTGCACGGTAAATAACTCGACAAATTTCTCATAGTTGCTGCCCAGAAAAGCAAGCCCGTCCAGTAGCTGGTCATAAGAATAGTCACAGGGCTGATAAAGGTTTGGTAACACTTCGTGAAAAGTCTTACTCTTGCTGCATGGCTGAACACTTCTTGCGTAGACAAGTGAAGATAATAAACTGTATAGGTCAAACTCAAACTGATTCGTCAGCTTAAAATAATCGACATATTTTTTGATCTTCAGCTTATCCATAATACCTTTTAAGGCAAAATAGCCAAGATAAAGCATCGGTGACTTGTCCGATATTTGTAAAACACCTTCATCCTTTTTCGCCTTGTTAAGTGCATCAACTTCCTTTTGGAAATGAGCGATAGGATCACTCATCCCGTTTTTCATATGCGTCTCAACAGACCCTAACGATTGATAGCACTTATGAGCCGTCCCTTTTTTATCATGCTGATAAAAACTCTCATAGATCGCCAGATACGTCCTGTTTTTAAGCTTGGTCTTTTTGAGAAAATATGCCATAAAACACCTCCGCAAAGCTAGCACCACTAACACCATTATTATATCACACAGAAAATATTTTTGCAAGCTTTTTCGACAACAAAAAAAGCCCCATTTTGGGGCTTCTGCATGGTTTTCGTATTCAATTTGCTCCTAATGATTTATGGTGTTAACTTCGAAAGACGGGTATTGAGACATGCTTGGGGCACCTACCTTTCCGGACTATTCTATCACAGATCTCAGA
>SLHU01000133.1 GCA_007135995.1 Clostridiales bacterium
ACCCCTTTTGGTCCGGGAAAATCACTCTTTTGGGGGAGGTCGTCTTCTTTTTATCATGCTATTTTTATATTGGCTTCTATGATAAATCCTGCATGGATGCATAGAACCAGGACTCAAACGGCCTTTTACATAAGCATTATGAATCAGGGCGTTTACTGTTTCAGCCAGCCTGTGAAGACAGTTTTCCCGGGCTACTATTAATTGTATGAGGATGAACGAAATGAAAAAATGGAAAAAAGTACTTATTGGAATTGTTGCTGTCGTTGTGATGATCGGTCTTGCCGGACTGTTTTTTGCTTCTCAGGGATTGGATGAAGGTAAACAGGTCTCAATTAACGAAGTTGATCTTTCGAAGTTAGATGACGGTGTATATACAGGATCTTATGACCACGGACGATGGACCAATCAGGTGGAAATCAGAGTGGAAAACCACGAAATGGTGGAAATCAGAAAAGTTGAAGGCTTTGAGCACAAAGCAGCTATGGAGACAATCCATGAGCGCGTTTTAGAAAGCCAATCTCTGCTGGTGGATGTTGTTTCCGGAGCAACTGTTTCAAGCAAAGCCTATTTGAAGGCAATCGAGCATGCTTTGCAGGGAGATCCGGTTCGATAATCATTTCGCATCTTATTGCGATACAGTTTTTGTCCGGTTCTCCAAGAACAGGACAGAATGACAACAGCAGATACATTCAGGAGCCAGACCGGTCGTAGTGTCACGCTCACAAATGGAGGTTTTCACATGTACGCGCCTTTCACATTAAACATAAGCCCGATGGAGCGGTTGTTCCTCATCAACTTTGAGAAAGATCCGGATGACCTTTACATTGGCTTTGAGCCGCAGTGGTTTGATGATGTCGTCTACGGGACCGGTTTAAGAATCATTGCCTGGCGCAAGGATGGCTATATCGATGTCTACCAGCAGCCAGGACTGACCCGGGAGGAAAAAATTGACGTAGCAGCAAAGGGGCTTGCTGATACCATTATCAGGCCTATGACCCATGCCCGGTTCAACGTGACTACAAGCGGCGTTGATGTGGCCTTCGCCTTTGAGGACAAAGCCGGCCGAAAAGTGGCAGTTGAAATTGTAGAAAAAAGCCGGAAACCAACCAGGCCGTTTTCATTATTGGCGCCTGTTGGAAGCTCTTCGGCCAATCCCTCGTCTCTGCCGGTCTATCTGATGTTTAAGTTTGACTTTGTCCGCCGGGCGAATACTGACGTAACCATCAGCATTGACGGGCGTATGCATCAAGCAGATACCTTCCCATTTCCGCTCAATGGGTCCCGCGTGTATTTCATGCGCTACAGTGCTGAAACATTTCTGGTGGACTGGTGCCCGGCACAGTCGCAGGCGCTCGCGCCGCTTAGCGGGGAAGGAAACAAGCTTCACGGACCGGATGACACGCTCTATGAGCTTTCAGGCCAGCAGGACTGCCCCGCATTTACCCGTATCCGTTCAAGCCGCAAAAGCCATCACTTCGCAGCTGAGTTTCACCCGCCCTTTCCGGAAATAACGCACATCGCGGATAATAATTCGTTTAGCGGTGAATTCGTGCTTGGCGCCGAAGCGTCTGCGGGGGTGGTGAGAGGCACTTATCAGGTCAGCCGCAGCGGCGAGGAGGTAGATATAACCCTTAAGCCTAACGGCTGGACACCGCTCCCAAGGACGCTGTTTCTGAAGTTCTTTTTTTATGCCGTCAGAATCTTCCGCCAGTGGCCGAAAACCTACCTGTGGACTGCTAAAATCAAGCTTGGTGAAGACGCCCCGCCCTTTATGGAATCCAGATGGACGAGAATCTGATCCAAGCGTTAGCATTTGGCATGACGCAATACCTAATTATTTCATCTTTGAAGAAAACATCATAACGTTCAACGGAGCTGGTGATATTTTATTTAATCCTTTGAGAGGGATTTTGCCGTTAGCCGCTTTTTTAGCTTTGGGACTCTGGATCAGAAAAAAACGCATTGGCCGCGATCAGCAGGCATCAATAAACGGCGAATAAGCATGGACTTTAATCCCTTCGCCAGAACCTGAATTTTGCCAATACCCCGCGAAGCCGCCGGCGTGCAGCGGGCACAATATCTGACCATTTTGGGTTTCAATACAGCAGGAAGAGATGAATGGAAGCCTTGATTACGTCTGGCAGAATGAATAAATATAAGTTAAGATGGTGTATATTAAGTTCATTGATAATCGGTCTGTGACTGATAATGGATTTTAAAGACGTTGAACCTGTGGTGCTATGATCACCGCAGGTTTTAAAGACGTTGTAAATTTGGTGCTATAATCACCGCATACCCGCCAGGTGTCTCGAAAGGAGCCCGACATGCCGAAGAATGTACTTTTTCTGACCAGCGACCAGCAGCATTGGATGACCCTTGGATATCTCAATCCGGAGGTTCAGACACCTCATCTGGACCGATTGGCTAAAAGTGGCATGACCTTTCATCGCGCTTATACCGTCAATCCCACCTGCACGCCGACACGCGCCAGCTGGATAACAGGTCAATACCCCAGCACTCACGGCGCATACAGCCTGGGTACCAGGCTGTCCGAACAAGTCCCCACCATAGGGGACGCATTGCAACGTGCGGGTATATTTACAGGGCTTGTCGGCAAGGCACACTTTCAGCCCTTGCTTTCCGCGGAAGATTATCCGTCCGTGGAGGCCTACCCGCTGCTGCACGACCTGGACTACTGGAAGCACCATACCGGTCCGTTTTATGGTTTTGAACACGCTGAGCTGGCGCGAAACCATACCGACGAATCGCATGCCGGGCAGCATTATGCTCTTTGGATGAAAGAAAAGGGATATGAAAACTGGCGGGAATATTTTCTTCCGAATCCACCTCAATTCAGGTTGCCCGGGGATCAATACACAGCGTCTCAGCATCAGCGCAGAAAACCAGGGGAAGCATGGGAAATTCCTGAGGAAATTCACTACAACGCCTGGATTGCCGAGCGCACCAATACCTTGATGGCGAAGCATGCCAGGGAAAATCGCCCCTTCTTCCTCTGGGCCAGTTTCTTTGACCCTCACCCGGAATATATGGTACCTGAACCTTATGCCAGCATGTATGATCCGGCGAAGGTTACGGTTCCCTGTCATACAGAAGGCGAGTTTGATGACAAGCCTCCTTACTTTAAAAAAGCACTGGAACAGCATCCGGACTTTTCCGCCTTTGCCGAGCCGGGTGGTCATGGCATTCACGGCGCGGGCTCCCACCTTAAATCAGATGAAGAGAAAGCAAAAAATATCGCAGCCATGTACGGGATGGTCACGATGCTGGATACTTATATTGGCAAGATCCTGGATCAGCTGGAAGCGCTGGGCCTCACCAAAGAGACGCTTGTCTGCTTCACTACGGATCATGGCGATTTCTGGGGCCAGCACGGCCTTACGGCCAAAGCGATTCATCATTACGAGGATCTGCTTCGTGTTCCCCTTATTGTCAGCTGTCCCGGCACCGTTCCGGCGGGCATTATCAGTGACGCCCTGCAGTCCACAGTAGATCTGGCTCCCACATTTCTGAGTATGCTGGATCTTCCTGTCCCCGGCAGTATGCAGGGGGTAGATGAAAGTGCTGTCTGGCGGGGTGAACGACCCTCTATCCGTGAGCATGTGATTGTAGAAAACCGTCACCAGCCCACCACCATGAACCTGCGCACCTATATAAACAAGCACTACAAAATGACTGTCCACTTCCGGCAATCCTATGGGGAACTGTATCATCTGGAAGAAGATCCGGCAGAAATGATCAACCATTGGGAAGACCCGGCTTATGCGGAAATCAAAAGCAAATTATTGCTGTCGTTTCTGTATGCCGAGATGGAAAAGGAAATACTTCCAATGCCTCGAATTGCAGGCGCATAGCGCTTGTCCGGATGGGTCGGACGGCTGAGGCTGCAGATGCAAACGTTCTTCTGGCATCTGAACAGGACCGCTGGCTGACCGGACTGCTGGTGTATGTTGACGGCGGCTGGCGGAAGCATCAGCAAATTAATTTTAATGGCCAGATGCAGTCAGCAGATCAACTCCTAATTTAATCACATCAACCGGCACTGCCGGCATAGATCATACGAATGAGTAAACCACATTAACGATGATGAGCGCTATGTAAGCTGCGGCTGTATATGAAGAAGGTGACGTAACACTCCCTGGATTAAAATGACTTTGTGCATTTATTTGCTTATATTTTTTGACTGATGAAACAGTAAAAATGATATAATATCTGCGAAGATAAGCAATTAAGAAAACCGGGTTTTGTTCAGATTGAACACTCATTTTTCTTTCAGTCAGGCACGAAGACATTGGGGGCGTTCATTATTGACAATCAATCCAGACATTCAGAATGGTATTCAGCAACGAAGCTTTATCCGCCGCTTGTTCGCATGGATACGATTCGGCGGCCTCATCTGGAAGAAATGCTTGGCTGCTTTGCCGGGTCGCTTTCACTTACCCTTCTCTCGGCACCAGCTGGGTATGGCAAAACAACTTTGCTGTCTGCGCTGCCCGATCTGCTGCCGGAATACTCTTTGGCCTGGATTACCTTAGATACGGAAGATAATGACCCCATTGGTTTCATGGGTTTACTGGTTGCTTCGCTGGAACGGATGCACCCAGACTGCGGGCGTTCAATCTGGCCCTTGATTTCCGGCGGTGAAGTCTCGAAGACCGGCATGAAGCGTGCGATGAATATCCTGCTCAATGACATCGCGCAATATCTGCCCGGGCCTATGATCCTGGTACTGGATGACCTGCATTATGTAACCGAACCTGTGGTCCATGACACGCTGGATTATTTGATTGAGAAACTGCCGCCCAACCTGCACATCGTGATCGGCACGCGGTATGACCCGCCCCTGCGGCTCGCACGGTTGGCAGTCCGCAGGCAATTAGGTGAACTGCGTCGTGCCGACTTGAGTTTCAACTCCCATGAAGCCCGGCAATTGCTCAACGATACATTGGAACTTAGTCTCTCTGCAGAAGAAGTGGATGCCCTTCAGGCACGGACGGAAGGCTGGCCGGGTATTCTGTGTTTGCTGTCCGGTCCATTGGGGCGCCTGGGGGACCCGGATAACAGAACCCAGCTGATGGATGCTATAACAAACTCAGATCGGCAAGTCCTGGATTTTTTGGCTGAGGAAATACTGCTTTGCCTGCCCGAAGACGTCCGCCTGTTCCTCTTGCAGACCTCTATTCTTGTAGAGATGACACCAGCCGCCTGCCAGGCGGTCACTGGGCGAAGGGATGCTGTCCAGGTACTCGATGGATTGTATAAACACAATCTGGCAATTGCCTCAATTAAAACTGATCTGGAAAATGAGCCTGTTTACCGCTACCATGCTCTGTTTGCCCGGCTTTTAAAAATGCGGATGGAAAGCGAATTTTCCAGGGAAGAGATTATTGATCTGCACCGAAAGGCAGCGCTTGTTCAAACGACCCCCGGCCGCGCAATATCCCACTATTTCTCAGCCGGTTTGTGGGATCAGGCTGCGCAGTTGATGGTCAAGTCCGGCATGGAACTGCTTTATCGCGGCATGGCCGAAACGGTTCGGCAATGGTATGGCAGCATGCCTGCCCCGATACGCAGCCGCTACATCCATCTGAGTGTATTATTGGCTCGATGTGAAATCCACCGTGGCGGATATGCAGCTGCCGGCAGACTGCTGGAGCAGGCGAGGGATGCTTTTTTTAATGCAGGGGATGCGGATGGTGAAGGCGATGCGCTTACATCCTTGATTACTTTAAGTTATCACAATAACGACAGGCAAGCTGCAGCTTCATATGTGGCGCGCGCTTTGAAACTGCCGCTGCGTCCAATGGGACAAGTCGCAACCCGGCTCGCCCAGGCCTGGCTCAGCATGTATGAAGGCAATTGGGAGAATGCTAGTATAAACATACAAGAGGGCCTGGCAATTCCCGGTGCAACCGGAGACCGGAGGGCGGACATTGTGGGTGTTACCTATACAACAGCGCCCATGATTGCCATGCCCGGATGTCTGCAGGCAGCTGAGAACTATTTCAGCGAAGCAGCCAGCCTGGCTTTGCCAGACACCGCCTGGAGCCTGGGGGCGCAGGAACTGGGAACCTGGCCTTTGCTTCTGCGCGGTAAACCAAAAGAAGCCCTGAACAGAGCCGAGGCTGCCGCGGCGTTGCGGCAGAGGCTGGGTGGCTTCCCTTTTGTCGGTAACGACATACCCCTGCTGTTGTCAGTCCTTTATCTGGCTGCGGGTGATGTTGAGAAAGCACGGCAGATGACGATTAAATTAGTCAAGTTTACAGAGAGGGACGGACTGAGCAGCAAGGGCATCAACATATTCTATCTTCACGCCGCCGGACGTGCTTTAGCTTTGCTGGGTCAATTTGATGAAGCGGTGATCATGCAGCAAAGACTTGCGGCTATAGACGACAACTATCCGCTGACGGCGTATTTGCTGAGCCATCTGCAGGGACTGATCGCGTTGCTGACCGGTCATCAGGCTGACGCCGCCGCAAGTCTTGAAAAAGCTGTGAAACTGGAGTCGCAACTCCCTATGGCGCATATCGGCGGAAGCGCCTGGCTATTGCAGGCACGGCTGTATATGGATCAGAAAAATCCTGGAAGTGCATTTGAAGCTGCCAATCCGGTCATAAGCGCGTGGATCATTGCGTCCACACCCGGGTTTGCGCTTCTTGACGGGCCGGTGGTCACACCGGTGCTTGGGATGCTTGCTGAGCGCAAGTGTACAGGTGCAGTCACTGTGCTGCACCTCTTTTCAAAGGATCTTCACAGCACGGATAAACCGGGTTCCTTTCAAGCGGCTGGTACGGCACCATCAAAACCATTGTCTGAGCCTCTCACACCACGCGAACACGAGGTGCTGAAGCTGCTTGTTGCCGGGCACACCAACCTTCAAATCAGTGCTGAGCTTTTCATTTCCAAAGAGACAGTTAAAAGTCATGTTGCCCATTTGATGCGAAAGCTCGATGTCAATTCCCGGGTTCAGGCGTCAATCCGCGCACGGGAACTGGGTTTATAACGATTCATGCGCAAGATGCCTGACTAATTTTTCTGCAGATTGTTTCTGAAGTTTTTTTGTCTTTTATCATCATAACTTAAATGATCACCCCCTTTGCCCCGGAGAAATCACTCTTTTGGGGGAGGGAATACCCTCTTCCTCATGCTATTTTTAGATTGACGAGAATCGTGCTGCTTTTTCGTCTTTCCAATTTTATCAGGTTTAGCAGGTAATTCTCAACAATACCCGAAACACTCAGCCCGCTTTTTTGTGCATAATCCTTTATCTGTTTTTTTAATGAAGTATTATGCAAACTCAAAGTTATTTTTTCCATTACACTACTATTTTACTGATTTTTACACCACCAAAATTAAGATAATTGATTCAAATTGCAAAATCTGTTTCATAATTTTTTAAGGATTTATAAGGTTGATTTCAACCACCTTTAAGCTATATTTTTTATACTCCAATGATCCGTAGAAACGATATTTGTTGGTGATGGGGAGCCGGGGTGTTATGCCGGCTATCTCTTTAACACCATGATGGTTGACCCGGGCAAGGAAGCATATCTCCTCCCACAATGATTTCAAATTACTCACGCCTCTTTATTATTCCTCCTTGTCTGCCT
>SLHU01000404.1 GCA_007135995.1 Clostridiales bacterium
ATCCATTCTACAATAGATCCGTACGCATAATGGTTGAGTGAGTTCATGCCCAGCTCACCAAACTTCCCGTCCGGCAGCAGCGAATTCCAGCGTTCCCAGATGGTTGTCGCACCCATTTTGACCGCGTAGAGCCAGCTTGGAAAATCATCATTCAACAGCAGGCGATACGCGATATCGTTGTACCCATTTTCTGACAGCACCCGGCAAATATATGGGGTTCCGACGAAACCTGTCTGAAGATGAACGGCGTTATCCTCCAGCTTTTGCTTGAGCGAATCAGCGACGCGTCCGCGAAAATGCTGCGGCATCAAGTCGAGAAACAAGGCCAGCACATAAGCCGTCTGTGTGTCGACAGCCAGCCTGCCATTGGGCGTAAAAAACTCATTCTGAATACTGGTCTTAATTTCACTGCCAAGTGCCGCATACGTCCTGGCTTCGTCTTCTTTACCTAGTACTGCAGCAGCTTTGCTGACAATGTCAGCAGAATAAGCATACAGAGCGGTTGCGATGAGATCATTAGGCGTACCGCCCATCGGGCTGAACGGGTCAGGGCCATCCAGTGCCAGCCAGTCGCCAAAATGAAACCCTGTGTTCCAGAGTCGGTCACCGGCATCCTGCGACTGAATATAGTCCACCCAACCCTTCATGCTGTCAAATTGCTGATCTAAAATTCTCTTGTCCGCATAATGCAGATAAAGATTCCACGGAATGACTGTCGCCGCCTCGCCCCAGGCAGTTGATCCGCCAGCTAAAAAGCCGTTCTTCTGCCCTTTGCCCATGGTAAAGGTTGGCACTACATGCGGGACTGTTCCTGACTCCTTTTGCTCGAGCGCCAGGTCATAAAGGAACTTGTGAAAAAAAGCATCTGTGTCCATATTGAAACAAGCGGTTCCGGAGAAAACCTGCGCATCACCAGTCCAGCCCATCCGTTCATCGCGCTGCGGGCAATCAGTGGGTACGTCCAGGAAATTGCCTTTTTGTCCCCAGAGCGCGTTTCTAAACAACTGATTGACAAGCGGGTTGGAGGTTTCAATATGACCAATCGGTTCCATGTCTGAGTAGATCACGCATCCGGTAAAATCATCTGTGCTGATGTCTCCCGGCCAGCCTTCAATTTTGACATAGCGGAAACCATAGAATGTAAAATGCGGCTGCACAACAGTTGGTTTTCCGTCTGAAACATAATGGTATTCAGCTTTCGCCGATCTGAGATTCTCTCTGTAAAAGCAGCCTTCCTGCATTTCCTCACCGTATTGAAGAAATATTTCAGTGCCTGCAGGTGCGTTGACCTTAAACCTCACCCAGCCAACCATGTTCTGACCCATATCCAGCACGACTTCTTGTTTCGGAGTATGAATGACTTTAACCGGTTCCAGCTCTTCCATAATCCGAACTGGAACACTGCGCCTTGCCTCAAGCCGCTCAAATCCGATATCAGCCTTTTTCACGCCCGCCCAATCAGCGTCATCTAAACTCGAAGATGACCACTCCTCGATTTTTTTATTTGCGTCATACACCTCTCCGTCATAAATATTGCTCATCTGCACCGGGCCGGCTGCGGCTTTCCATGAAGCGTCCGTCGCGATGATCTCTGTGCTGCCATCGGTGTACACAATATCAAGATCACATAAAAGCGCGTAGGTGTCTCCATAAATATTCTCGCCCAGATTACTAAACCCGAAACGGCCTTTATACCAGCCAGCGCCCAGCATGGCGCCGACAGCATTTTCACCAGACTCGAGCAGATCTGTGACATCAAAGGTCTGGTACTGGATCCATTTATCATATGCGTTGCAGAAAGGCGTGAAATACTCATCACTGACTCTTTTTCCGTTGATCTCAAGGTGATACAATCCAAGCCCGCTGATGTAAATGCTTGCTGACTGAACCGGTTTACTCAGAAAGAATCCTTTGCGCAGCAAAGGATGAACGTCTTTGTCTTCCCAGTCCGGGGTGATCCATTCCCCTGACCAGGCTTCATTCATTTTTGCTGTTTCAAACCAGGCGACCGGGCTTTCGATCAGCTCATCACGGTCTGTCCAGACATTCACCTTCCAGTAATAGCGCGTACGCGGTGCCAGCTTTATCTCAGGCTGATAGCCTAGGCTATCGATATCCGTACACCGTCCGCTGTCAATGACTATATTTTCAAACTGATCATCGCCGGCAATAACAACCCTCGCCGCTGTCTGCACTGACGCGCCGGGCGCCGCCGTTACCCAGCTGAAGCTGGGTTTCCCGAGATTAAATCCCATTGGATTTTTCATGCGATTACATCTCATGTTGTAAATACTTGACTGTTTCATCTCTTGTCATCCTCCATTTTTTTTTTTGCAGCAGATAACTGATCTGAATTATGGCTGTGTCTACCTTCAGGGCAGGGCTGAAACAAACCTTACTCTTCGCCCATTTTAATCACCTGATTAAACTTCAGTTTGATCAGAATAACGGTCAAAAGTGCGAATATGGCGAGCAGCATAACACTCAAGAAACCATAAAGCCTTATATGATCTACATACTGGCTGATCACCAGAAAGGGCGGGACCTGGTCATCTGCCCGGTAGGCAACTGAAACAAACGGCACAAACAAACGACTAACCCAGTTGCCGATAATCATGCCAATTACGGTAGCCGCAATTGAAATCATCAGCTGTTCCCAAACAATCATCTGAATGAGCTTCATTAAGGAAACGCCCATCGCCCTGAATGTACCAAATTCAAAAAGTCGCTTGCGAATAGCCAGTATCCAGTATATCAGAAGACCCAGGAACGTAATGCTCATGGATGTCATAAAACCCAGCGTTGTCGCGCCATTTAAGCCTATATTGCCAGGGCCGCTTCGAATCGTGGTGATCTCCTGGTGTGAGTCGCGCAGGCCGGTAATCATCAGATTGTTCGCCTCCAGGCTTTCATATAACTCTGAACTGCTCGCGCCTTCCTCATATCGCATCCATAATTCATAGGGTTCAAGTCCCATATAAGCATGCACATAAGAAAGATTCGCCACAATTAAAGTTGGACCAGTTGCTGTTTCACCCATCCTCAGACCTTCACCTGAGTCATCACCACGAATCGGATTCCAGGCGGGCCAGAAATCGATGACGCCATAAATGGTAAAAACTTCATTGTTCGTTCCGGTCCAGCCAATATGAAGCGGATCTCCCAGTTCAAGATTATAATGATCAAAGAGCGAACGGGATACCAGAACTGCGGACGGGTCAAGTGAGAGCAGATTCAAATACTGATTAATATGATACGGCCGCAGCAGATCATGTCTTAACCAGGCAACATTTCCGAAATCATATGGATCGACAGCCATAAACCTTACACTGTCATTGCTGAAGGCCGGTCCGCGAACGTTCACCCTGTCATGTCTGAAGACTCTGGCAACATGCGCTACTTCTGGCAATTCATCAAATCTGCTGACCGGCGGTTCAATATAGCGGATCTGTGATATTTCCGCTGATCCGGTGGTTGTCGTAACCGTGTCATACTGCCATAGAGGCATAAGCGATACATCACTGCCTACATGGTACAAAATTCTGTCGTCCATGTTATTGTTGATCGTTCGGGCTATATTGGCGCTGAAAAGTCCGGTCGCAAGCGTCATGATCAGAAATAAAATAATAAACTGATATTGGCCAAATGAGCGAGATACGCGCAGTAGCGTTTCGTATAATGAGATGGACAGCCATCGCTTTGTGAAGGCATACAGAATGCGCAAAACAAATGGATACAACCGTAAAAACAACAGGCCTGAACCCAGCACAAAAAAGGTTGACGTTATAAAAATGAGCGGACTGATATTCAGATCAACGGCGTCAGCGCCGGTAATTTCAAGAATCTGCTGATGCTGATTGAAACTATAGAGTCCATAAACAGCGATGGCCAGCAGAACAATGTCGAGAAAGAATTTTTTCCATAAGGGTTGTTTCTTACTTCTGGACAGCTGCTGCTTGTATTCCAGAATACTCATTTTTGACGCTTTATACGCGGGCATCAGCAACATCAACATGAAAGCAATCACCGCATACGTTGAGTATATATAGGCATCAGGGCTGATTGAGACCGGAAGAGCTGTACGTTCACTAAATTCCATAAAATCAAGAGGCGCACCCAGAATCCTGGTCATCAGCAAGCCAAAAGCGGGACCAAGCAGCATGCCGATCGCTGAAAACACCAGTCCCTGATAGAAGTATTGTAATATGATCTGCCATCGGCTGGCGCCTCTGCTTTTATAGAGCGCGATCTCATTTCGATCTGACGCGATAATCAAGGATGACACCATAAAAAAGTAAAAACACAGCATCAGCAATATAGGGACATTCAGGGTTAAAAGCAGCAGTTTCATCTGTTCTTCCTGCACCTGATACTGTTCGAGACTGCTGATCAGGGGCAGACTCAGATTCGTTCTGCCGCCCATATCTTCAAGCGAACGCTGCATTGACACGTAGCCGCTCATCAGCCGGCCAATATCATGCACTTTGACCGCCCGATAATCCAGCGCGTAGTACCATTCACTGGCGCGCATATAATTGATGTCAGCACTGACAAAATCGTTCAAAAATAAATCCATGCTGATGTAAAAACGCTGATCATACAGCATCGACGTATAGGTCCAGTAATAGTTATCTTTATATTCAGGCCTGAAAGTGCCTACCGGCTGAACTTTTACTGGCTTGGCCTGCCCGTCAACAAACAGGCGGATCACAAACACCTGGTCAAGCAGCATACTCATATCACGAAGGCCGGCTTCTGTCACGAGCACCTCATAAATACCGTCAATTGGCTGTTCAGCAGGCATTCTGCCGGCTGTAATTTCGATATTGTCAAATAAACTCGTCGCGGCTTTGATTTTCGCTGTTCGCTCTACAGACGCATCCACTTGAGAAGGATCATCTGGTATAACTGTTGAAAAATCGGTTTCGAAGTTACCGGTCAGCAGATGATGCGGAATACCCAGATTAGCGGGAAACTGCCGCTCAATAAAATCACGCATACCGGCATAAGCGGCGTATCGCTCAGCAGAATCCATTTGTGAATCATAATTGAGTGTTAAAGTTGCTGCACCGGCAAATCGCCCCGAATCAAGCTGAAGCTGCTCAATTTCTTTTGTCAGCATACGCTGCAAAATCCCGCTGCTGTATATCGGGATGCTGCTGACAAGCGCAACCGCAATCACCAGTCCTATCAACAAACATAGGGTCAGCCATCCATTGTTGAGCATCTTTCTTATAACGACCCGTATAGCCATGCACGTCTCCCCTCTGATGATGATCAGTCCTTCGGCAGGCACATTGATTAACTTTAGCCGCCTTGTTCAAGATAAAACCGACTGCCGTCCGGTTTACACCGAACAGCAGTCGGCAAGTTTAAAATTTCTACTATTCATTCAGGTAGTTTGAGTCCGATTCAAAGTGTCTGTTATGTTGCAGCCGCGCCATTATATCACTCGCCGGTCTGCTTCTCTGCTGCTTTTTTATTATCTTTGCGACGAAGCCAGATATGAGCGGCCAGCAAAACAACAGCCAAAGCAGCTTCAAAAGCCAGTGAGAGGGCATTGCCACGTGTTTGCTCAACTGGCAAGGCAATCATAATGCTGGTGGTTGACAAAGCCAAAACCGCAAAGACGATACCGGTTATAAGGCTGAAATTACGTGTCAGCCGACCCTTCTCATAGCCTTTCTGGTAATAGTGCTGACTGTATAAAACAACGATCAGCCAGATCAGCCCAAAAATCATGAATGAACTCATATCAATGAAACGCCAGGCCCATGGCGTCACATCGCCAACCACAACCAGCACAGATTGAACGGTCCGCAATTTAAACCAGGCAAGCAGACCAGCAAATCCGGTAACACCGGCCAGCAAATGAGACGCAACACTGCCAATAATTATCTGTTTCTTTGACTTTCCAAATCCGTCCATCCAAGATCCTCTCCCTTTTCCCACTGATCACGGATATGCTTAAGCTGGCTGATCACGTGCTTTCGCGTTTGTTCGTCATCAACCAGCGTTGAAATGCGCATATAGCGTATCAGTTTATCAATTCGTCTCAGGTAGACGCGCTTGGCCCGTTTCTGAATGCGGGCAATATCATCTTCGCGCCCCCCCTGTTTATCATATTCGATCATTCTCTGGTTATATTTTTTACACCAGTCGATCGGAGCGGTTGACGTATTAAGAATAAATTCAATCGTTTCATGCTTTTTGCCAATAATTTTTCTCAGCATGAAATTCATGTACCAGATTGAAGCCAGCATCATACCGACAAGAATCACCATAAAAATAATAATTTGTATCAAGATACCTGTCAATTTAAATGCACTCCTACCAGGTCGAGATCCTTTGCAAAATGGCATGAAACAAAATGATCTGGTTTGACTTCATTTAAAGCAGGGGCCTGCGTTTTGCAGATGTCCTTGGCGTATTTGCAGCGCGGATGAAAATAACACCCGCTGGGCGGTTTAGCCGGGTTCGCGACCTCACCGCCAAGGATGATCCGATTTGACTTGAGTCTCGGGTCGGGAATAGGTTTGGCGGACAAAAGCGCTTCCGTATAAGGATGCATCGGATGGGTAAATAATTCTTTCGTTGCAGCCACTTCAGCCATTTTCCCAACATACATAACCCCGACACGGTCGGATATATGCTGAATGACACTTAAGTCATGTGATATAAACAAATAACTGAGATTCAGTTCTTGCTGCAGATTCTGCAGCAGATTGAGAATTTGCGCCTGCACCGAAACATCCAGCGCCGAGACCGCTTCATCACAGACAATAAACCGCGGATCAGTTGCCAATGCTCTGGCAATGCCGATTCTTTGCCGCTGCCCACCACTGAAAGCATGTGGATACCGTTCCAGATGCCGGCTGTCCAGACCTACCATCTCAATCAGTTCTGTAACCCGATCTCTCAATGCTTTGCCAGAGGCCAGTTTATTACAGATAAGCGGCTCACCCACCAGGTTGAGAATCGTCATTCGAGGATTGAGCGATGAATACGGATCCTGAAAAATCATCTGCATATCGCGTCTTATCATACGCAGTTTCTTGTATTCCAGCTTATTGACATCTACCATTTTGCCGTTGCTGTCAGCAAAGAAATTTGATCCGTCAGTGGGTTCGATCGCACGCAAAACACAGCGGCCCAGCGTTGTCTTCCCGCAGCCAGACTCACCGACGAGGCCAAACGTCTCGCCTTTCTTAACAAATATATCCACATCATCAACCGCTTTAACCTGCCCGATCGTTCTTTTCAAAAACGAAGAGGTGATGGGAAAATACTTTTTCAAGCCTTTGACATCTAAAATTAAATTGTTTTCTTGTGCCATGCTTCTTATGCCTCCGTTTCGTTGTCCTGTTCAACCAAGACGCAGCGTACCAAATGACCGCTCTTAACCTCGGTCATTTTGATAGGGCCTACATTACATTTTCCATCAATAGCATGCTTGCACCTGGAGTAGAAGCCACACTGCTCCGGCAGATTCATTGGAAAAGGTACTGTGCCTTCAATTGATTCCAGTTTACTCTTTGCCTGCCGTGTGACAGAAGGAATAGAGGACAGCAACGCCTGCGTATAAGGATGAAGAGCACCATGGAAAAGCGTG